>DHOO01000026.1:22560-41562 GCA_002409975.1 Firmicutes bacterium UBA5388 | reverse complement strand
CCCCCCCCCGATCCTGGCTTTCGCCGCGGTGATGATTCCGGTGATTATGAACGGCGCGGTCATCGGCATCCTGGTTGTCCGCCGGATTCCCGAAAAACCCTTCCGGAAAACTGAAAAAGCAACCGGGCCTTCTCGGTTGCTTCTCTTAACTAAAATGTTATCGGTTGCTCCTAACCGTTTAGCAGGCTAAAGGCGTTCTTGTTATTATAATATAATGATTTAAAGACTGGAAAATATTGATCATAGATGATTGTGTTCTTCTGATTCGGGAGATACCGTTCTTTAGCGGTGATCAAGTTGTCGGCGTCGGTAATGCCTTTAATGAGCTTAAGCCCCACAGCCGTCACGATAGCCGCGCCCACAGCGCCGGTATTCTGCGGGTTGTCTACGGTCTCTATTTCCCGTCCTAAAACATCTGCCAGGATCTGGCAGGTAAGGGGGGCTAAAGCTCCTCCCCCTACCAGCCTGATAGTTTTGGAGGCTTTGACCTTTCTTTCTGAAGCTTCCAATTGCCATCTTAAGTGGTAACAGACGCCCTCCAAGACGGCGTGGATTAACTCGGTTTTGCCCGTCTCAATGCTTATGTTAAAGAAGATTCCCCTGGCATTAGGATCTTCAAAAGGACAACGGTTCCCATGGAGCCACGGTGTGAAGATCACCCCGTTACTGCCCGGCGGAACATCTTTGATGGCCTGCATCATGTAGTCATATAAATTCATCTTAACGGTTTCCGGAGATTTGGAATCCTTGTTCCGCAAATAGATGTTGATTTCATCCAGAGCCAGGTGATCTCTGACCCACTCCAGGCACTTGCCGGCAGTTTCCAGTTCGGCAAAATAGTTAAAATATTCGGGTTGGGCGCCGACGATCGAGGCGATCATGTTTTTGATATCCAGCGCTTGTCTGCCGACGACTGTGGAGACCCACCCGGAAGTGCCTAAATAAATATGGGTGCTTCCTTCTTTTACCGCGCCTGCGCCCACCCCAATCAAGGAAGCGTCCCCGCCACCGCCAAACACCGGAATCCCCACGGGCAGAGCAAGCTCGGCGGCAGCCTCTGAGGTTACTCTCCCGACCAGATCCGTACACTTTACAACTGTAGGAAGATGTTGCATCTCAACACCCAGCATGGCGCAGACTTTTTTACTGAACTCCTTCCGGCCCCGGCGTGTATCGTACAGCAGGGTGGCAAAGGCGCTGTCCTCGGTCATGATAAATTTTCCGGTGGTTTTTAGGATTAAATACTCCTTGACATCCAACCATTTGTAGACTTTTTGAAAATTGTCCGGTTCATGCCGCTCGACCCATTTGTATTTCCAAACCGGATCTTTGACACTGGCGGCCACTGCGCCGCCGATCAGAATGGAGTTTATTAGTTTATAACCATTAAGGCCGGCGATTTTGATTCCTGTCCCCAGTCCCTCTTTGAGCTCTTGTTTTGCCCTGTTATCCATATAACTCATGCCCCGCCGTACAGGCGCGCCCTTTTTATCCACAAGCACCAGTCCCTGCATCTGCCCGCAGAAGGAAAGGCCCGCAATCCGATGGGTAGAAACGCCGCTTTCAGCCAACACTTTCTTGGTGGTGTTGCACATGGCGCGCCACCAATCATCCGGTTCCTGTTCCACCCCGCCGTTTTCCATCATGTGTAACTCATAACCTTCTACAGCGTCGGCAATAAGTTGCATTTTATCGGAGAGTTCAAAAAGGCAGGTTTTCATAGCGGTTGTCCCCACATCATAGGCGATTACAAAAGTATTCATCTTTTTAATCTCCTTTATTGGTCACTTGTCTTACAGATATTGCGCCTTTCAGCGCTGGAGGCAAGCTGGCCACGGATTATCAGGTAGTCATTCGCGCTGGCTATCGTTCGCACACGTGAAGTGATGAAAATTGAAACCGGGCGCCTCGACAAACATCGAAGGCATTTTCCAAGGTGGGTATCTCCAGTCGCTTGGCTTGTTTAGCCGTCTGTTTTAATCTTTAGTGGGAGTAGAACGTTGTTAGTGAGGTAAAATATTTTTTTCCGTCTGCTTTGAATATTTTTTGAGATAGACATACCTCATGATCATACTCTCTACAGGATTAATGGGTTTCACTTTGCCGAATAACGAGGCGCCGATTAAGGCTTTGCAGGATTTTTGCAGAATCATACCGACAGCGACGGCGTCATCCTTGGTAAGTCCACAACATAAGGCGCCTGTATTGAGAATAAGGACGGCCGTGGATTTACTGAGCGCCTGGGCGATCATGTCCGGATTATTCTTATCCACCGTTCTGACCTGCAAACCGATGATCTGCGCAAAGTCATCCAGGAGAGGTTTTAAATTTATGCCGACAGCGGAAAGTTCGAGAATCTCCGGTGTAGCTTTGAAGATGATCTGATTGATCTGTTTATTCTGATTATAGATGGTACGATAAACCCTGGTCTCTTCTGGCAGACCAGCCAAACTTTGGTTATCTGGAATCTCCAACTCTCTTTCCCCGTCATACCAGATAAACCCTTGGTTGCTTCTTCTGCTACAGCCATAGGTTTTCATTTCCTGATCAAGAATGGGCAGTTTGGTTTTGCTGTTTTGTCCTATGGCAAAGGCGTACATAGAGGAAGGATCATACTTAGCTTCTTTACTCAGCTTTAAATAATGATTGACGACAAATTCCGCACAGGCTTTCTCCAGTTCGGAAGCGACCGTAAATGTCTCCTCGGCATTGCCGCCAAAACAAAGGGCTCCGTGATGTTTCATGATCACCGCTTTGCCATTGGACTTTCCCAGCGCCTTCTGAACTTTTTTACAGAGCGCCTTAGTTCCGGGCAGAGCGTACTCCGCACAAATAACCTCCCCGCCCAGAGTGGGATATTCGCCTCCAACCTCTATTTTTTTTAATCCGGTTGCCGCAATTACGGAGGCATTATCTTGGTGGGTATGGATGACGAAATTTATATCCGGATAAAGTTTATAGACTCCGGCATGAACTCCTTTTTCGGATGAGGGTTTGATCTCCCCTTGGTAACTCAGGTCTTTTATTTTTACCCGCACCAGATCAGCGGCGGTCAAAGACTGGTAACTCCTGCCACTGGGTGTGATGACAAAATTTTCTTCATCTACCCGGCAGCTGACATTCCCCCAAGTACGAGCAACCAAACCTGATTCTACCAGTTGGATTCCAGCTTTGAGCACCGAATTTTTAGCTTTGTTAATGTCCATCACAACCTCCGTTTTATGCTTTGACGGCCACGCTTTTGAATACATTTTCAAACCTGGAAAGAATGTCGGGCAGCATCTTATCCTCGTAAGCGGCGCTGGTATAGAGCCTACTGCCGGCCAAGGTGACGATACCTTCCGCCATATAAGCAGCGCCCATATGCTCCATCTCTTTCTTCCTTTCGGAAGTTGCCTTTAAAATCCCAGGAATCTGCCACGGTTTGCTCCAGTTAATGGAAAAATGCATGGTGCCTACGGTTTCCAGGTGGCAGATGGATCCCTGATTAAAAGCGACAAAAGGTAGGTTATACTTTTCATTTAACCTTTGTAAACCGGCGATTAATTGGTCGGCGAACAGTCCTGCTTTTTGAGGGGCGTTGATTCTTTCAATCTCACATAGTGTATAATAACCGGCCACACAACTTAAGGGGTTCGCCGCCATGGTGCCTCCCACCAGAGCTTTTTTGTGCTTCCCGCCCCCACCGATGCCTGCGCTAAGGTATTTCATATACTCTTTTTTACCGCCCAGACCGCCGGCGCTGGGATAACCACCGGCCACCACTTTGCCAAAGACGGTTAAATCCGGAGAAACGCCAAAATAGCCTTGAGCTCCTGACATTCCTATTCTAAAGGCGGTGACCACTTCATCAAAGATGAGTAACGCTCCGTATTTACGGCATAGTTTTTCCACGCCTTTATTGAATTCATAGTGCAGAGGTCTGGTTCCACTTTCCGGCCCAACCGGCTCAATCATGACCGCCGCTGTCCCACCTCTCAGCTTATTCAGGCGAAGCTTTTTCTCCAGATCATTAAGGTCATTGGGGAAGAATTCCTGAATATATTTGAAGCAATTTCGTGGTACACCATTTGCTTGTGTCCATTTGGAGCCGGGTACTCGAATACCGTAAGCAAGTTGGTCGCTCCAGCCATGATAGGCCCCACCCATTTTAAGAATGTTCTTCTTTTTTGTGGCCAGACGCGCCACTCTAATCGCCGCCATGCAAGCTTCCGTACCGGAACCCAGCATTCTAAACATTTCCACTGCTTTGATGTGCTCGGATATTTTTTTAGCCAGTTTATACTCATATTCATGGAAGAGTCCGGTCGAGGGACCACAATCATTCAGTAATTCTATGACCTTTGAGCGTACTTCAGTTGGATTACTCCCTAATACAGTAGGTCCGCCGGCTTGTAAGAAATCATAATACCTGTTCCCGTCCAGATCATACAAATAGGCGCCCTCCGCTTTCGTGATCACCAAAGGAAACGGGTAGTTAAAAGCGAGGTTATGCTGGACTCCGCCCGGTATGATCTTCCGGGCTTCTTCGATTAGCGCCTTGGATTTAGCGCATTTTTGATTAAAATAATTCTCCACATAGTCTTGTAGTTTATTCGGATGTATTGTATAGATTGGTTCTTTAATTAAGCGGTCAAGTTGGTTAATAATCTTATCAGCATCAGGATATTTAGAAATAGCGAATGTTTCTCCCATTTTTTATCCCCCTCTTTACAGTAAGATTATGGTGAGTGAGTATTCACTCACAAGTATTTTACCACTATTTTCTATTGTCGTCAACCGCAACCGGGATTAAGCTAATTCCGTTGTTACCTTGATTTGAGGTTTTGATACAATATATAGTGTGTGTTGCTTATAAATAATAGTTAAAGATGGAGGCCAAGCAAGTAGCCTGGATTGATCGGGCATGAAAACTACCGGAAGTTGACTTCCAATTGAAGCCTAATGCTTAGCCATGCTATAATCAAGACAAACAGTTTTAATGAGGTGACCAAGCTATGCTTAATCTGAATAAAGAGTCGTTTAGCAAACTTCCTCCGGACAAGCAGGAAAAAATATTGCAAACCGCCATCGTGGAATTTGCCGAACATGGTTTTGACGGCGCAAATATAAATAAAATTGCGGAAAAAGCCGGCGTCAGCGTAGGCTCTATGTATAAATACTTCAATAATAAACACGATTTATACTTAATGGCCGTCAGTTTTTCCGTAGATAAACTAAAAACAGTGCTTAATGAGATTATCAGTAGTAAAATGGGTTTTTTAAGTACAGTGGAAAAGATCATCAGAGCAATACAATTTTACTCACGAGAAAACATCTATCTAACCAAATTATATAATGAGATGACCACGGAGAATAATTCCGAGTTTGTATGGAAAATTGTCTCCAAGATGGAAGGGGTAACGGCCAAACTTTATGCGGCATTTATCGAAGAAGCGCAAAAAAATGAACAGGCCAGAAAAGATATGGATCCAAGATACTTCGCTTTTTTCCTTGATAATCTGTTTATACTGCTACAGTTCTCCTATACCTGTGAGTACTATAAAGAACGACTAAAAATGTTTATTGATGACGACGTCTTTGAACATGACGAGCAATTAGTTGAACAGCTAATGAAGTTTATTAAAGGCGCTTTATATTTAAAATTATAAATGTCTTTGAGAAATCCTGAAGGGATTCTATCTACATTCCATCATTATTCTAAGACAAATTTTAAGAATTTTCATGAAAAAACCCCCGGCGAAGAACGAAAGTAATAGTTCATCATTCGCCAGGGTTATATTTTGTTTTATGGTTTATTATTCCTTTTCTCTAATGAGTTAGAATAAGGTAGAAAAGGATCCCTTATTTCGCAAAAATAGATACAGGCTCTTTATTGACGTTAGGATGTGGCGCCAAGACTTTCTTCAATTTGGCAAATCTCGGTAGGCTATTCTCCAGCGGAGGAGCTGATACGCCCTGAATCAGCGGCAAAGCATAGTCGATAAATTGTTTCTTCAAACCGTTGCCAGCCTCATTAATCCATTCACGTGGAACCTTCTTTTCCTTATTAGCAACCTCCTCGAGAGCGACTAATTTGATATTGCATTTATACTCTGCCCCCGCGGCTCTTTCAAACGCCACCATATAATCGGTCTTTCCCTCGACAGCGTACCTGACTGCCATCTGACCGGCCAAAACAGCTTCATTAACGTCAGTGAGAGAACCTAAGTGAGCGGCGCATCTCTGCAGAAGGCTGAATTCTATTCCGCGTATTTTGGCGCCTGTCTTTTCCTTAAGAATCTCTACCAGTGTTGCAGCCAGACCACCCAGTTGCACATGGCCAAATGAATCCTTATTCTTCGAAAGATCCGCACTGTACTCGGAAATATATCTTCCGTCTTTATCTCGAATGCCTTCTGAAACAGCGATAATCACTTTGTTTTGTTTTCTGTAAAGATCAGAGACTTCGAGGATAAACCTGTCCAGATCGAAAGGAATCTCGGGGAGGTAGATCAGATCCGGTCCAAATCCTGCATATGTTGCCAGTGCGGATGAAGCGGTCAGCCATCCGGCATTTCTACCCATGATTTCAAGTACTGTGATCATGCCCTGATCGTAAACCCTGGCATCATGATACACTTCCATAGTTGAGGTGGCAATATACCTTGCTGCGCTACCATAGCCAGGACAGTGGTCGGTTGCCCATAGATCGTTGTCAATTGTTTTGGGCACACCCATAACTCTGCATTCATAGCCTGATTTTTGCATATACTTGCTTATTTTATTACAGGTGTCCATTGAATCATTACCGCCATTGTAGAAGAAATATCTAATATTATACTTCTTAAAGACTTCCAAAATCCTTTTATAATCAGTTTCATCATCTTCCACATTTTTAAGCTTATACCTTACAGAACCTAGGGCTGAAGAAGGGGTCGTCTTTAAAAGCTCCAGTTCATAAGGATCTTCCTTACTCATATCATAGAATTTTTCTTCAAGGATACCCTTGATCCCGTGAGCTGCCCCATAAACCTTGGTAATGTCTCCCTGTTTCAATGCTTCTTGAAACACACCGGCGGCGCTCGCGTTTATAACTGCAGTTGGTCCACCGGATTGTCCGAAAATTGCCGCACCTTTTAATTCACTCATACATTATACCTCCTCTAGATCTGTTTAATTTAATATGTTTTCTATTATGTTTTCTATATAAATCTGTATAAAGCTATATAAATCCCGCAGTTTTACACTCCTGTTTCAACTGGACTTTTAGCTTGAATCCAGTTTTGGAAGTAAAAGAAGAGAGAATCGAGATCGGTACTGAGAAAAATAAGTTACTTCACGTTTAATATTTTTGAAAAAACATTCCAAAATACATTATACACTAGCAAATTCACAAAATAACTAAATTTAACAGAAACTAAATAAAAAGATAACATGCAATAAACTAAAATGCCATCCAAGCAACCTCAAAGTAATCCCCATATTTCCCCACATATTAGGAGAGTTAAAAAGTCATTTTCTTTTTGCCAACTCAGTCCTTGATCCAATATCAACACTATTTATAGCAAACAATTGCGGCTCATATTATAGCGCTTTTTTCATAAAATCCTTGCTTTTAAGTTTAAATTTGGTAGAATGAATATGGTAAATTTTAAACATAATTATTCTATACAACATTTTATTCAAAAAGGAGTTGTTTTTCATGCCATTAGTCACATCAACGGAAATGTTTAAAAAAGCTTACGAAGGTGGTTATGCTATTGGCGCCTTCAACGTAAATAATATGGAGATTATTCAGGGTATTACAGAAGCGGCTAAGGAAGTGAATGCGCCGCTGATTTTACAGGTTTCCGCCGGCGCAAGAAAGTATGCCAATCATACATATTTAATGAAACTAGTAGAAGCCGCCGAAATTGAAACAGGATTACCGATTTGTCTGCACCTTGACCATGGTGATTCTTTTGAACTTTGTAAATCCTGCATTGACGGTGGTTTTACTTCTGTTATGATCGACGGATCTCACTTTCCTTTTGAAGAAAACATCAGATTGACAAAACAGGTAGTTGAATATGCGCACGCACATGGAGTCGTTGTCGAAGGGGAACTAGGAAGGCTTGCTGGTGTTGAGGATGATGTAAACGTATCAGAAGAGGATTCTTCTTATACCAGGCCGGAAGAAGTGGAAGAGTTTGTATCCAAGACAGGCGTCGATTCATTAGCCATAGCCATTGGCACAAGCCATGGGGCTTTTAAATTTAAAGGAGAACCCAAACTGAGATTTGATATTCTTGAGGAAATTGCCAAGAGACTTCCCGGTTTTCCGATTGTTCTCCATGGGGCTTCCTCTGTTATTCCGGAATTTGTGGACAAGATTAACAAGTTTGGTGGGAATATGCCTGGCGCAAAGGGCGTTCCCGAAGAAATGCTAAGGAAGGCTGCCCGGTCTGCTGTTTGCAAAATTAATATTGATTCAGATCTAAGGCTTGCGATGACAGGCACGATCAGGGAATACTTTACTCTGCACCCCGAGCATTTTGACCCCAGACAGTATCTTAGACCTGCAAGAGAAGCGATTAAGGAACTAGTTAAGAATAAGATCATCAATGTTCTCGGCTGCGATGGCAAAGCATAAACACGGTAAGAAGATAGCAAAGACTCCCACTCTATCTATAGAGTGGGAGTCTTTGCTATGACTTGGCTTCCGAAGGAGAGGTTTCCAGTGTGGGAAAAATCCTTTACCCATTGTTCTTGTTAATGCTATTGTTCTTGAATCGTGGCGCTTCAGAACACGTCGGAAAAACTGTCTCTCACCCGGCTTTTTATTCTTACCTGATCATTAACAACTTTCTTCACGATCCTGAGGATTTTACTCAAGGTTTAATATAGATGTACTCAATGGAATAGCTTACGATGAGGAAACCAATCGGTTATTTGTTACTGGAAAACTATGGCCAAAAATATTTGAAATCAAGGTAGTGTTAGTTGAGTGAAACTCTCTCCTACCTTTTTACTTATTTTATTTAGAACGATAAATCTAAAGAAAGGGAACCCCGCCAGGAAGTGTCCCCTAAATCATAGACCACATACCCACCAAAACTAAAGGGTTTAATTCCCAGAAGATTCAAATCACAAGCCACCCCTGAACCGACCGCATAAGAAGCTTCTATATGATAATAGGTATCTACAAATTGGTACCAAGAAACATCTTTTAATTGAATGCATTGGAAAAACTCAAGTGAATAAGGAAAACGGTATTTATAATCTAATTCCAAGGAAGTTTGGACTAAATTTTTTTGGGCAGCAAGTTCTTGTTCTAACCCGCGGTAAACTATGGGATGAGAAAATAAATCATTTTTATCGGTATTACTGACTACTAGTTTTGGTTGTAAAGCAAAATTCTTCCCTAGCCCAATATTAACAAACTGTGAATATACATATTGGCAATCGGAAACCTCTTGTTGACCAGAAGATGGAGTATAAAGGTCACCTTCTCCTTTAAGGTTAATCTTTCCCCAGTTAAGATCGAAGGTTCCTCCATTATGTAGATAATTATTCTTGTTTATCTCTGCCCAGCCAAAAGAGATTGTATAGTAAAGATTATAATATTTTAAATCCAAACCATAGCCCGAACGTAATCTCGTCTCTTTTTCTTCAAAATGTAGTCTCCCGATTAGATCAAGCGAAGGAGTAAGACCAATAAATTTAAATTGGGTCTCTAAGTAATCGAAATTCTTTCCCCGAGTTAATAATCTAAGATCCATGCTTCCTCTTTGGAAAATCATTCCATATTGTAAGATTGCTGATTCTTCCCTAAACAGGTCTTGTTTAAAGATCGAATGTTCCTTACCAAAATAGACCAGCGGTTTAATCCGGGTAAAATCATATTGTAAGCGTTGATATTTTATGTCACTAAAGGTTTTAGTTAAATTAAGATCTTGATTAACATAAATCTTCTTTTGCTGTTCATCTAAAGGTATCTTCTTTTTTTCTAAAATATGTTTAATGTCTGGAATTTGTTTTTTAGCTTCCTTGTAACCCAAGGCAATGAAATCTTTAGCCAAATGGTAGTCCATAAATGAATAATCCCCGACATCACAATTAATCGTAATATCGGAAAAGCGGTCAATGATTGCTTGGGAGTTCTTTTCTTTTTGTAGATTAATAAACCGAGTCCAAGCGCGAATCGGCAGATCGTAGGTGTTATATGGTAATTCATCAAAAGCAGTGGTCGAAATTACCAGATCGGCCCCAAGGATTTTCGCTGTCTGTGTGGGTGTCAATTCTAGAATTCCGGGGTCCATCAGAAAAAGACCATTATAGCTTACGATTGGGAAAAACAATGGGATTGAATAAGAACCTTGAACTTCACTTGAAATTCTACCGCGAGTATGTACATATTTAACCCCATTGGCCAGGTCATAACTTAATAAAGCAGTGAGGATAGGGAAATCCTCCAGCCTTTTAGAGGGAGAAACTTTCTCCATAAAGAAATTTACTCCCCTGGTATCAATCACTGAACGAATAAAGGGAAAATTGAGATCAAACATTGAAGGCAAGATATCGGTAGTGACCAGTTGTTCTAGGTCTTCAATGGGCATGCCGCTCCCGTACAGAACCGCTATAATAGCGCCCATACTAGAACCGACCACTAGATCAACAGGAATATTTTCCTCCTCTAAAGCTTTCAAAATCCCGACATTAACAAGAGCCCTCGCTCCCCCACCCCCTAAAGCCACTGCCACTACCTGTTTATTTATGTTAACAAACCTATTAGATTTCTGGATATAAAAAAACTCATTCGTTTCTTTTGATTCAATGATATCATAGGCCCAATTATTGTCTCCGGCAATAGCTTGAAACATCATCGATTGAATAATAAACAACAGATTAATTACTATCACTACTAGTAGAAGCTGTTTTTTAATGTAAATCAAAACTTCACCCCAAAACAATGTCGTTATTCTGTGTTTCTTTTAAATCTTAAGACTATAACTCAGCTTTTCTTGAAAATTTCTATATTAATATCTGTTTATTATTCGAGAGGGAAGTGTAATCTTCCTTGTTACAAAAGAATGATCTTAAAACATGTGTTAGATTATTTTTTGTATTTCAATTTTAATCCTATTTTTTGAGGAAATTGCCTAATTACCTTAAGCACATATTTGTTCACAACATATAGTGTTTATCTTTTATTCGAGAGAATTGTCTAAGATTAGACAATCCCTAGTGGGCTATCAATATATTGTGGACAAATGTTAAATAATTGAATTATGCAATTCCCTAATCCAGCATAACTTTTTGGGTGTTTACATTTCTCAATAAAAATAAAAGACGCGCTAAAAAAAGGATACTCCGCGTTCAAGATAACGGTGTATCCTGCTACTCCAGATCCTATATGCCAGCCATAAGAACCAGAAGTTATCAGTAATAACTTATCCTACTCGATCAAAGTGCCTCCAAATTTTTGGTGGCAATAATATCAGCCTCTGTACCTAAAATATTTTCAACGATAATCTCTCCGGTTCTCACTGGCGCTTTCACCTCAATTCTGCGTAAATACTGCACACACTTTGTTACCAAATCTTTAGGAATTGGTTTTGAGGTCCTTACCGGGAGTAGCGCATATAGGGTGTTCTTTATTGATACCGTTGTCGTTACAGTACGGGTTGGATTCAAGCACTCCGTTTGAGCGTATTCCACCCCTTTGCCGCAGGTATTCCCAGTAACCTTTGCCACCTTTCCTTCTTCAATCGTGACTTCTAAACGACACCCCAGCGGACAATTGATGCAGATTATTTCTCTATTCATCTTTCCTCTCGCCTTTCGCTTCAATATAGACGGTAAGTTTCAGTCCGGTATCAATACCAGCAGCATCATTAACATGTATACCCTTTAAGATTTGCTCCCGTTTCAAATTAATGCTCTGCATTTCTCCTGGCGCCATAATTAACCTCTTGATAGAGTGTATTGGTTTCGGATTTTGTTCCGTACCAATGGTGATCATCAATCTTTGATCTTTAAATATATCTTTCACCCGTAAATATAATGTGATCTCTTCCTCCATCTTTTGTGGATGAATAATTTGGGGGACAACATATAATACCCCGTGCCCAGCCACTGTTTTAACCTTTATGGAAGGAAACTTTTTATGCGATAAAACATATTTAGCGGCGTTACGACCGGCCACTTCACTTTCTTTAGAAACATTATCAACAAGGTCATGGACGTGTACCACGTTTCCACTGGCAAAAATACCCTCTACTGAGGTCTCCATCCGATCATTAACCACTGGTCCATTTGTTATCGGGTCAATTTCAATGCCGGCTTTTTTTGATAGCTCGTTCTCGGGAATTAAGCCTACCGCTAAGAGCAACGTATCGCAGGCTACCTCCTTTTCAGTTTCGGCGATTGGTCTTTTATCTTTTATATCGACCTCGGCAAAACTTATCCCTGTCACTCGGTCTCGGCCATAAATTTTGGTGATCGTATGGTTAAAATATAAAGGGATATTATAGTCTTGTAAACACTGAACAATATTTCTCGTTAAACCGCTGGAATATGGGAGCAACTCTAGAACCATTTTTACATTAGCCCCTTCTAAAGTAAGCCTTCGGGCCATAATCAGACCGATATCGCCGGAACCCAAGATAACAACTTCTTTTCCAGGCATATATCCTTCCATATTCACAAATCGTTGAGCCATGCCAGCGGTAAAAATTCCGGCTGGACGCGTTCCTGAGATATTTATAGATCCTCGAGTTCTCTCCCTACATCCCATTGCCAAAATTACTGCTTTAGCTTGTATCTCCAAAAGTCCCTCTTCTTTATTGATAGCTATAATCTTACGTTCTGAAGTAATATCCAATACCATAGTGTTTAACTTATAACTAATCCCATTTTCTTTAACCTTTTCTATGAATCGTGTGGCATATTCCGGGCCCGTAAGGTCTTGAGTAAAGTAAAATAAACCAAAGCCATTATGTATACATTGCTGGAGTATTCCTCCCAATTCCCTGTCTCTCTCGATGATTAATATGCTTTTTACTCCTTCTTTATAAGCGGAAGCAGCAGCAGCCAAACCGGCGGGTCCTGAACCGATCACCACTATATCATAGCCTACCATTTTTATTGCCACCCCCCTTTTTCCTCAAGCCCGGAATCCTTGGTTTTTCCATCAAGTGCATATGACGCTCGACCACACTTTGTAACCTGGTTCAAAGGAATCTTTAATTCCCGAGCCAGGATCTCGATTACCCGTGGGCCGCAGAAACCACCCTGGCATCTGCCCATTCCCGCTCTAGTCCTACGTTTAACCCCATCAAGATCTCTAGCCCCCAAAGGCCTCTGGATGGCTTCAATAATCTCTCCTTCGGTAATGGTCTCACAGCGACAAATAACCCTACCATAATTGGGATTCTGCCTAACTAATCTTCGTTGTTTCTCAGGAGACAGTTCGCTGAACCTAATGATTGGCTGCCGGTAAGGGTGAAAATTCCTTTTTCTCTTACATCTTAAGCCTTCCTCCTCTAAAATTTCCCTGACCATTTTTGCAATAGCCGGAACTGAAGTAAGACCTGGAGACTCAATACCAGCTGCATGTACGAGGCCTTTTACTCTTTTGTCCGCACTAATAATAAAATCTTCCGTATTAGGGACAGACCTTAATCCTGCAAACGACGTTATCGTCTTTTGCATCGCAAATGAAGGCACTGATTTTTTTGCCCCTGTAATTATTTCCTGAATACCCTGCTCAGTAGTTGTCGTGTCTTGCTTATCCTCAATATTTTGAGCGGTCGGCCCAATCAGCAGGTTCCCGTCGATAGTTGGTGAGACTAATATTCCTTTCCCCATTTTGGTTGGAACTTGGAAAATCACGGTTTTTGCTAAATATCCCTGGTCCTTATCGAAGATACAATACTCTCCTTTACGGGGAATTAGGGAAAATGGCTCTCCGCCAATCTTTTGATTAATAAGATCGGCGTATAGTCCAGCAGCATTGACAATATATTTTGATTCAAAAGAACCCACTCTGGTTTTTAGTAAAAAACCAAATCTTCCGTTATGTGCTGCTAAAACCCGGACCTCCTTAACCTCGGCGTTAAAAAAGAAATTTACCCCATTAGTATAAGCGTTTTCTGCCGTGGCAATGGTTAAAGTAAAAGGACAGACTATCCCCGCTGTCTTTGTATATAAAGCTGCCACAGCCTGAGTGGAGATATTGGGTTCTAAAGCCCTTAATTCTTCTTGATTTACTATGCTTATTTCCGATACACCATTCTTTAATCCTCTTTCGTAAAGAACTTTCAGGTCGGCAACTTCTTCTTCGCTAAAAGCCACTACTACTGAACCAACTCGCTTGAAGGGGACCGCCAGTTCTTTGCAGACCCTGGAATACATGACATTACCTTCTACATTTAGTTTTGCCTTTAGAGTTCCCGGTTTGGCGTCATAACCGGCGTGCACGATGGCACTGTTTGCTTTGGAAGTTCCGCAACATAAATCCGCTTCTTTCTCTAAAACACACACTTTCAGATGATAACGGGACAATTCTCGGGCTATACTACAACCGGTTATACCACCTCCGATAATCACCACATCATACATCCTGTGTCATCCCCTTACCTAATTATGTTGTCAAAAGAGAAGAACCATATCTAAAGGGGAACATGGCCCTGGTTGACAGATATAGTTCTCCTCCACTCCAATTCTTTATTCTGCTACCTTGCTATCAACCTATTATTCTTCCCATTTTAAGGCTCGCTCTACTGCTTTTTTCCATCCGGCGAACAATTTCTCCCTTTCTTCTGTACCCATCTCCGGTTGGAATTTTCTGTCTACAGCCCATTTCCCAGCGATTTCCTCTTTACTAGGCCAGTAACCTACCGCTAAACCAGCCAGATAAGCGGCGCCGAGCGCGGTGGTTTCATTGACCACTGGTCGTTCGACAGGCACCCCTAGAATATCTCCTTGGAATTGCATAAGGAAGTTGTTTTTAACGGCGCCTCCGTCCACTTTTAAAGTGGAGAGTTTTATTCCAGAGTCTTTCTCCATTGCCTCCAACACATCACGAGTTTGATAGGCAATGGCTTCAAGAGCCGCCCGAATTATGTGCTCTTTTTTTGCTCCTCGGGTTAACCCAACTATGGCGCCTCTGGCATACATATCCCAATAGGGGGCCCCTAGTCCTACAAAAGCTGGCACCAGGTAAACCCCGTTTGTATCATTAACTTTTGTCGCATAATCTTCACTCTGTGGCGCATTGTCAATAATCTTTAATTCATCTCGGAGCCACTGTACCACGGCGCCGGCAATAAAGATGCTACCTTCCAACGCGTATTCTACCTTGCCGTTGATTCCCCAAGCTATGGTGGTTAAAAGTCCATTTTGCGAAGGAACCGCTTTTTCTCCAGTATTCATGAGCATAAAACATCCGGTCCCGTAGGTATTCTTTGCCATACCCGGCTGAAAACAAGCCTGACCAAAAAGGGCAGCTTGTTGATCTCCGGCAATTCCGGCAATTGGAATTTCCGCTCCGATGATTGTCGGGTCCGTATATCCATAAATATGGCTTGACGGTTTAACCGTTGGTAACATGGACCTTGGAATATTGAGTTCAGTTAAGATTTCCTCATCCCAATCAAGATTATGAATATTAAAGAGCATAGTACGGGAAGCATTGCTATAGTCAGTGACGTGAACTTTTCCTTTGGTCAGGTTCCAAATCAACCAAGTATCTACGTTTCCAAAGAGTAGCTCTCCCTTTTCCGCCCTCTCCCTAACTCCCTCCACATTGTCTAAGATCCATTTAATTTTTGTTCCGGAAAAATAGGCGTCGATTACAAGCCCCGTCTTCTGACGAATTTTGTCCACCCATCCCCTGGCTTTTAACTCATCACAAATTGAGGCTGTTCTTCTACACTGCCAGACAACGGCGTTATAAACTGGTTTTCCGGTCTCCCGGTCCCACACCAGAGTAGTCTCCCGTTGGTTGGTTATACCAATGGCTGCAATCTCTTCCGAACGGATCCCGGTCTTCTTCAAAATATCCCTGGTCACTTGCAATTGAGTGTTCCAAATATCGGTCGGATTATGCTCAACCCAACCAGCTTTTGGATATATCTGCTCAAACTCCTGACTTATGGAGCCAAGTATTTGACCATCATAGTTAAATATAATCGCACGGGAACTGGTTGTTCCTTGATCCATAGCTAAAACATATTTAGTCATTATTTTTACACCCCATTTCATCTTTTAATGAGGATACTGAAGTCAAAAAATCATCTTTATCCAAGTAAATCCTTGAGAGATTAAACCCCAGTATCAATTAGTTCAAACACCTTATACTTCAAGGCTATTTTCCAATCAAGCCCAAGACTACCCCACCAAATATTCCACCTAAAATAACTGCAATAAGGGTTGGAAGGGATTTACCCACTTTCCCTCCGTTATATATCGAATTTACATAAACTCCTGTACCAGCAGCCCAGGCCATGTCCACCCACGGTGCGTCTTGTCCCTGTACAATCAAGTTATTGACCACCGTTTGAGTTGTAGAAATGCCTACACCAGGCAGGGCATGGGCGATTGTCCACATGGTGCCGACAATAAACCCAGCCGCTAACCATCCCCCCAAGGGACCATATTTGTCCACCAGTTTTCCCCAGCACATACAGATTAAGAAAGGAAAAGTAAAAGCGCCGACTAAAGTGGTAAGTAAACCAGCAGTTGACATCTTTGTCACCTCCTTTAGTTTTCTAAAATACAAGGGTACGCGTTATCGTCACATCTACTGTTTTCATTTTTCATCCGTCTATCTGTTGTTGAGGCTCTTTTGCCTTATTGATCCTTTGCAATGGCTTTATTAAGTACGCCTGCTGTTAACCCTCCGATTGCTCCACCGATCATACAAAGGATAATAGTGGGAATAGCCGGCGCTAGGAGTAAACCGTCTTTTACTATTAGCCAAACTGTGCCGGACATGGCAATACCACAAGCCATATCAACAAAAGCTGCATCCGGTTTATTATCGATGGCGCCAACATAGTGGCAAAGAAACCAACTGATACTAATAATGATAAACCCGGCAATCCAACCTCCAAATACTCCGTATGTTTGCCACATCTCCGGCCAAATTCCAAAAACAAACATACCTGCGATTGCACCGCCAATGAAACTTCCTACCTTTCTCAAGATCTCACCTCCCTTCTGTTGGAATCTTTACCTGTCAGACACTAAAACTCTCCAGCTTCTTCTGTTTCTTAACCATCCGGTTAATGTTTTTACTAACTGGCAAAAAGGAGAAAGGTTCCATCTTGAACCAAATAGAAGTATTTGAGATAAGTATATGATTACTTTTATTAAACATGACAAATATCTTGTACCGCTAAAAAACCTTAATAATTCACACATCGGAGCTTAATAAAAATAATCCCATTTCCAATTAATGACATTATTTGTTATAGTCACTGTATTTAGTTTGGACCGTACATATGCGGAGACAATTGAGGATAGCCAAAAATACTTTCTAGAAAATGATGATTTTATGGTTATTAAGGAATTGCATAATTCAACTATTTAAAGATTTGACCACAATATATTGATAGTCTAATAAAAGCTAAACACTATATATTGTGGTCAAATACAAGCTTAAGGTAATTATGCAATTCCCGCCCGAGAAGTCTCTCATCTGTCGCGTTCAAATCTTTAGCTAATAAAAAAGAGACCGCCACCCGGCAGCCAAATCACCGGATCGTGTGTAAAAATAAGCATATAATGAGATACCCCGTCCGCAGAGTGGAATTGGCCTTCATCTTTTTATTAGGTGAAAATCTCCGCGGAATCCGATAAACCAGGCTTATGTGCAACGGCCAATTATCAACACAGTCTGCGAATTACCCTGGTTCCACCATGGGGAACGGGCGGCGGCTTTCTTACATGTTTTAGGGAATGGCCCCCTGTGGGGGAAATGGTGGGTGAGTCAGCTACGAAGGGATAGCATCGGGCGGGCAAAAGGGGGCATTAAATCAGGCAAAAGCCCCCGGAACTCTAACGGAGCCAGGAAGGCGACCTGCTAGCATTAAACGGTTCCGAGGGCCGGGGGGCTGGACAAAATTATCCAGACGTGGCAGGCAAGGCCAGGGCCTTCCGCTTAGAGCTCGAGTTTTGAGGCGACCTGTCCTTACCTGCAGTGTGTTAACTTCCTTTTTAGCGCCGCCGTTGAGGGCGGCCACTGGCAGGATTAACCATACTCAATAGTTTTTCCGTTCGCAATAATGATCTAGATGTTTATAAAAATCCATTAAAAAAATTTTACATATTCTTTTTTTAATTAGATATATAGAACCTCTAATAATTATTATCCCCGGTAGGACAAACCATCCACTACGAGTTAACGTATGCATAAATCTCCTAAACCCTTCTCCAATTAAATTTAGTAATAAAGCTAATGACATTATTAAAATCGTAAACCTCATTATAAAAGACATTTTATATTTAGTTTTGATTGTTAAATTATGGGATTCCATTATTTCTACTCTAACTATCGGATAGGGATAAAAAGGTATTGGCCTTTCTGTAAAGACATTAAGCGACATTTTAAAAATTGGAATGATCGTAATACATTTATTTGTCTTGCTTATATAAAACGTAAAATATGGATCTTTAAATTCTCCTATCTTCCTTTCCAACTCCGTAATAAATTCACCTTTTGTACATCCAAAATAAAAAGTATCCATATTTTTTACCTCACTACCCTTTGTTCTCATCTCCTTGGAATCATTACATCATCAGGTATCGATGAAAAGTTATTGATTCACCCGCCATTGATTGACAATACTTTGTAATACTGTCGGTAGGCGGCATGAACAACTTGCTTGTCGAGGCGCCTGGCTTTGATTTAAATCACTTTGTGATGCGGGTGGTAGCCAGCATGAACGACCATCTAGAAAACACTTCGAGGCTTGTCGATCAACGTTAACTTTTATCTTATTATTTTTGCTCGGGCCAAGTGGAAGTTAACGT
>DHOO01000026.1:14641-22335 GCA_002409975.1 Firmicutes bacterium UBA5388 | reverse complement strand
ATTAGACAATTCCTAGTGGGCATATCAATATATTAGTCTGAATTCGTGACATCTATAGACACCAGGGGAAATCGATGAAAGCTTGCGGTAGCATTTCCCCTGGTATAGATCGAATAGTCACGAAATCAGATATGTGGTTAAATCTTAAATAAATAAATTATGCAATTCCTTAAAATATAAGTTTTTATAATCGGGTTTAAAATATTTAAAACTAAATGAATCCTATTTTGGTATAATTTAACATATTATTATATGAATGTAAAAACTCGTTTCCATCAGAATTTGGCAGGATTACTTAAATAAATACCGAATTATTCCTGAAAAAGATTAAATTTGCCAAATTTGTAATGGGGGTTCAGTGTTGGAGAATAAAAACATAGCTTGGATGGTAGTTCTTCTTCTCTTATTTGTCAGTCTGGGTTTAACAGCGGCGGAAACCAGACGTAACTTAGATTTTAAGGATACTGATCTTCATGATATCTTAAGAGCCTTAGCCAACTCCGAAAAGCTCAATATGATTATCGATCCACTGATCCAGGGACAAGCCACCTTCTACCTTCATCAAGTCACTTTCCGGGAAGCGCTGGATATTTTAGCAAAGGAATATGGGTTTGGCTATGAACAGAAAAACTCTGTCTATTACCTTACCGCTCTCCCCCATTATCAAATTGAGATGGAACCCGCTTCTGAGGAGCAGTCTTTTTCGGTTAATCTGGTCAAGGCTCCGGTTGTTCTCGTTTTGGAAAAATTGAGCGCCATTGCGCAGAAGAATATCATCTTCCCTCGCGAGGCCGAGGTCTTAATTACCTTATCCTTAAAAAACGTTCCTTTTGACACTTTACTGGGGTTAATTGCGGAAGAGGCCGGTTTGGAAATTAAAAAGCAAACAGACTTAATCCGTTTGCTAAAAAAACCAATCTCCGCGGAGAATCTCAGTATGGGTTGGAAAGATCGGAAGTTATCTCTGAATGCGAAAAATGTTAGTATTCGTGATTTAGCGCGTCAAATATCGGCAGAAGCTGACTGCTCGGTAGTCACCGATGCTGACTTAAATACAAATGTCAGTGTCTTTTTCCAAAATTTATCGCTAGAAACAGGCCTCAAATTACTTTGCCAGACTAATAACTTGTTTCTGCTTAAAGAAGGAGATAATTTATTCCGGATAACCAGAGGCGAAGGAGGATTTAGTCTTAAGTTTGAAGAGGAGTTACTCTCCATTGAAGCCAAAAATATTGACATCAGTAGGATTTTGGATGAGATTGCCCGGCAAGCGGGTATCAATATCCTTTATGAGCGGGAGGTCAAAGGCCCGATTACAATAAAATTTGCAGATTTGCCGCTGGAAACCGGACTCCGCTCTTTAGTGGAGAACAATAATTTTGTGTTAGAGCAGAGAGCCGGGAGTTACTATGTCAACCGCTCTTCACTGCAAGCAAACAGCAAGATTTATTACGACTCAGAAAGTGATCTTTTTGAGTTGGAACTGGTTAATGCCTCTTTACCCCAGGTACTATCTGACCTGGCTAAAAAAGTGCAGCGTAATATTTTAATCTTTAACCATGTTACCTACACCGTTAATAACCTCTCCGTAAAAGGCGTGACTTTAGAAGAAGCCTTTTCTTTACTGCTGAAAGGCACTCCTTTCACTTTTCTTCTAAAAGATAATGTCTATCTGATTGGTGATGGACGGAACCTGCGTCCGGAAACAACTGATTTGTTAGAGACCGAGCTTTACCCGCTACAATTTACAAATGTTGAGTATATCTTCAATAATCTTCCGGCCCATCTTCCCCGCGCCAATATCATCGCTTTTAAGGAACAAAACGCCCTTTTAGTTAGTGGCAGTCGGGAAGTACAGAAGCAGATCAAAGATTTTCTCACGCTTTGTGACCGGTCGGAAAATCAACTGCGGACAGAGATTATCCGCCTTCAACACCTTAAGGCAGAGGAGGCCTTAAAGCTTTTCCCGTCCACTTTAGCAAAAACCGATGTGATGGTGGTTAAAGAAGCGAACGCCATCGCCATTACGGGAACGGAGAACCGGATTAAGCAGGTGGCAACCTATCTTGAGAAAATCGATCTTGCTAATCCCTTGATCCTTTTTGATGTTATGGTGGTGCAAATCAACAGATCTTCAGGGAAAAAATTTGGTCTGACTAAAGCGGAGGCGGCAGCTGATGGTGAAGTTACGAATCTAGTTTGGGACTCGATGAAATCCCTCTTTGGCCAAGTAATCGTTCCCGGCTCCCGGGCCGCTTATGATGTCAAATTATGGTTGGAAGCTTTAGTTAGTGAAGGCAATGCTCACTTATCGGCCAACCCGCAGATTACTACTTTAAATGGGCATAACGCCAATTTCAATGTTACTAGTCGTTACCCGCGGACAGTATTAATTAAGACTAGTGGCTCCAATGACAAAGAAACTACCGAAACTAAACTCGTAGAAGTGGCAACCGGCATCCAAGTATCGTTAACCCCTTGGGTCTCGGCGAACAAAGATATTACCATTGAGATTAAACCTAAAATCACCCAGAGTGTTCCGGATACCCTTGTGGGCAGTGACAAATCACAGATCCCAGCCACCAGTGAACGCTCTACCGAATCCACGGTTCGGGTTAGAGATGGCGATCCGATTGTGATCGGCGGTTTAATTCAGACCCAAGAAAGTGTCTCTAAAACTAAAATACCGCTTTTGGGAAGTATTCCACTGCTGGGCGCTCTATTCTCCTATACATCTGTTAATAAAGAAGAGAGTGAATTTGTGATCGTGATTACCCCCTATTTACTCTCCGGGGAATATGCGGAGCAAAGAGGAGAAGAGGACCTTTACGTCTTTGATAAATACCAAAAATATCTGCCTGAGCAAGTTGGGGAGGATGAGGGAAGTAGAATTAAGATCAAGCCTACTCTTCCTGAAAAAGAGTAAGCAGTCTGCCGTCCTTAAGGAGAATAACTTGCCCTTGTTTAATGGTGACGATTTTTTCCTGTAAAACAGTATCTCCTTCCCTGACCAGATAACTCTCACTCGGGTTCTCTTTTACCACTAATACTGCGGTTTTACTCGCCCCGATGATCGTCCCTTTCAGGACGAAGCCAGAAGCTACCAAAGTTTCAGGGAGATCATTTAAACCCTCATCGGCTAGGGAAAATGGATTCTTCCGCCAGAGAATCGGAGTCTGATCGCGATCGAGAACGGGCTTCTCTTCAGATGTTTTCTCTCCTTTAATCTCTATCCCCGCGGTCTCTTCGAGCGGAGAAGAAGTTATCCATTGGTTTAGAACTTTACCCAAAAAGATTAGGCCACAAAGAAAGATGGCGACTGCAAGATAAAATAAGAAGTTACCCTTTTTCACGTTACACCTCTGGAGATTATTTATACTAATATTTCGTTTTTTAAAGCCTTTTCTTGGTTGATCTACTAACAAGCGATTAATCCTGAAGGTCGTTTCCCCATGCAATTCCTTATGGAAGATGAGTAAAGGAATACAGCTTGAGCTTAAAACTAAGCAGTCCAGTGTATTCATCTAAGTGGAGCTCCATTCGTTCTACGCATAAAGATTTGGGCGCGGCAATTAAAGCGGAATAAAACGCGGTTAATGCACGAAACGCAGTTCTTCCCTCAATAGTAACCCCGATGCGCTCCCACCCCTCCACTGTCGGACCCGACAGAGACGGATGGAGGGTTTTGTTTTTTACTGCTAAGCCAGCTTTGGCTGCTAATTCTTCAACAATTGAAACCAAGAGAATAGTGGCGCTGTCGCCCGACCCTACAAAAAAACTCTTCTCCCAATTCGCTACCGCTTGTTGACACTCCCCTACCCTTTTTCGATATTCTTCTTCTCTATTAAGTAAGGAGTTGATTGTCTGTACCCTCTGCTTTAGAAGAGTGGAATCGGTAGAATATAAATGGGATTGAGAATAATGCTCTGCTGTACGCTCTTGATTGGGGGAGAATAAAGCATAGCGCAAACATAAACCGGCAATTGAAATCGCAATCGCCACTAGGGGCCAAGTTTTTCTAGTTATGAACTTCATAATGCTCATTCCATTTTCCGGAAAGAGTAAAGACTTCGTATCCGTCCCGACTAATAGTAATCTCTCCTTTTACCTGTAGTTGCTTAAAAAAAGAGGAAGTTAACAGCGCTTGATATAATTCGGAAAAAGAAAGACAACGACCGGTGATCTGTCTTATTTCATTGTGATCGAAAATAACCGAAGTTAAGATTGTTCCGTTAGGAACTACTTCTTCCCAGACCGCAAAAAATTTCTGCATTTTACGGTTCATTTCCCATTCTTGCTGAAAAAATAAGGCTTGTTTGGTTAATTCCTCTTCTAAACTTATCAGTTTTTTGATCTCCCCAATTTTTTTTTCATGTTTGGCGATTTCCCCGAGCAAGGTTTGTTTTTCCTTATGCTCTAATCTTAGATTCAACGTTACCCCGGCCAGAATCATTAATAAGCCTAAAGCGGCAAGAAGAAAAGTTATTTGGTCCTTAATCCCCTTGCGTCTTTTCCCTGTAGTCAGACGGATGGAAGCTCGTTCGTTAGTTCTCGCTTCCAAGGTTAATCCAACCGCAATTAAACTACTTAAGGAAACTATCTCTTTTTTTTGGCAGAAACTTAAAGGTAAACCAATTTCGGATGGGATCTTGATATTAGCTTGCTCCAGATCAAAAGCAGCGGCAATAATCTCTATCCCTTCTTCTCTTGGCCAGTGGTCGGCTTGATCTAAAAGATAACAACAGTCTGGTAAAGAACGGATTTCTTTACGAATCATAAATTTAGTTAAACGTAACTCGTCGCTTAAAGCCTCTTGCTCAACTTTACCTTCGTTAAGAAGCAGTGGGAAATGGCGATAGTACTCTATATCGTTGGCTTGAAAAAGACAGATTTCGACATCAAGAGAGTTTACGATCAAAAACATGGTTGCTCCTCCGGTTGAAAAATCTTCCCCGGCGACAAACGCCAGCCCCGTGCTAAGGTGAGCGCGATCCGGTAGATAATAGGCGACGTTAAGCTCTGCTTTTTGTATTAGGTCAGCTTGTTCCCGCATCAGTTGTTTAGGTAAGGCGAAACCTGATATGAGCAGTTGTTTGGAACCAAAATTGCTTTTTTTAAATCCCCAACAAAAAGAGTCGGGTGTTCCAGGTAAACCCTGGAAAAAAGCATTTTTAATTAATCGATTTACGTCTCGCTCCGTTAGGGCAGGTAAGCGCATCTGCTTCCAATAGCCTTCTTTCATTGGTACGGAAACAACAACGTTTTTGTTCGAGAGCTGATGGCTTAAAAAAGCTTTCTTCAAAATCTCCGCTTTAGCGGAGTCGGCAGTTTCAGGCGCCCACTCTCCGCAAACATGACTGGTAATTTTAAACTCCCGTTTTCCGGAGATTTCAACGATCGCCCAATCCTTATCTTGTAAAGCTAATCCAATGGTTTTAATCATCGCTTTCCTTCTTCCCGGATAGCCAATTTTCCCTTCGATAGATAATTTGCCAACTATCTTCTTGCTCAGCCCAACCGCGCTGCACGATGGTGTTTAATTCTAAAAGACCTTGCTTATCTTGATTATAAATTGACACATAGATCCCAAAAACCTTACTTTTTACAGAAAATAGACGGGCAATTTTTTCTCTTGAGATGCTAATACCATGTTGATTACAGAGATAATCTTCAAAAGCGGTGATTGAGATAAATGGCTGCTCTTTTTGAAGCAAGGATAAATCGGAAAAATCTCGCCCTTTTCCCTCAGGTACTAACAGCCTTAAATAAGCGGGCTCAATAAAATTAGGATTGATGCTTCCTTTCGCGGTTAAAAGCTGTTCAATCTTATCAAGCTTAGGAAGCTCGGGAAGGTGTAATTGGCTGAGAAGGGTGGCTATGTTTTCAGTAAAAATCTGATTACGATTACTGTTAAAATTTTCGATTGTTGTTTCAATAGCTACCGAAGACATCTGAAGACCGGACCGTAACAGGAGAGAGACCAATACTTCCCCGTCAATCAGGTAATAGTTGGCTGGGCCGAAGATGGTTAGTGATGATGGGGCCGGGGTTTCAGCCAATACTTCTTGTAAATCTTCCAGAGTCAACAAATAGTTATTACGGATCGTAGTTGAAAGATTACCGGCTTGGTTCTCTTGACGGAAAGACCAAGCATAAAGTCGCTCATATGACTGGGGAGAGTTGTGAAAATACTCCTGCCAGTAACTTATAGGCAGGTTGTTGGGGTTAAAGCGACTGCCCTCATCACGGATTTCAACCGTTGCTTGATAATCAGCAGAAAGAAAAGCATTGATCCGGTTAGGAGTAATCCGGAAATGTTCCGGAGCATCATAAGCAGTTGTTTTGTTGAGGATATGGGAAATAGCAAGCTCGGTAAGGTTTTCTGCCGATTGCTTCAAGCTTACTTCCCTTTCAAACTTAGCTCTTAAGTTCTTTTTTAGGTTTACACTGTCGGCGAAGAAAGATAAAACTGCGCCTAGTAAGAGACAAAATCCGAAAATAAAAACCAGCGCGCTTCCCTGTTCTTGATTACTCTCTTTACTCATAGATTCTTTCCATCTTCCTGTCCTACTTTTAGCGGTATAACAATAGGTATTAATGCACGGGTTTTGCCATCTTGTTGCTCAATAGCCGCATTGAACTGTACCAGTCGGGGATAATAATCTTCATGCCAAGCATTTCTCCAGACTCCTGTCTTGCCATCAAGGTAAGAAAAGGCGGACGTAACAAGTTGGTTAGTGAGAACGACCATCTCCGGTTCATCATTCTCCTCATCGGAATGATAACTTTCCCATCTGGCGATTAACTTTTCACCATTGATGAAAAGTTCCGCCCGTGCCAGGCCTTGTTTGGTAACAACCGGCAGGGAAAAACCCCATTGCTCGCCGGAAAACGATTCCACTTTACCATCATAGAAAGGGTAAAGATAAGCATTACCAAGAATCTCCCCCAGTTTTCTGTATATTAGGCGCTGGATTCGATTAACGATAGCTGCTTCGTTTTCACGGAACAAGAGACGTTGGAGATTAAATACAGTCGGAGAAAGCATCAACAGTAAGAAACCGGTTAGTGTAAGAGCAATAACCACCTCTAATAAAGTAAAGCCTTCTTCCTCTCTTTTAGTCGATATTAATCCATGCTTTTCTGCAGAGAACCTGTCTTTCATAACCATGATCCTTCCATTTTACAGTTAGGGTTTGAGAGAGCAATTCCTCGTTTTTCTCTTCTTGATAGTACCAGTTATACCCGGACCAGGGAGGCGGGAACCGCCCTTCTTGAGCCGTCTCTGCCCGGCCAATAATCTCTTCCAACTTTCCGTATCCTAATAGATAAGCTTCTAACTGGTGTTCGGCTTTTGTATTAGAATCAAGGATTTGAATAAAAGCAGGGATGAGCCAACTTAAAACCAAAGATAATAAGACTAAAGCCGCTAACACCTCCAAAAGGGTAAAACCCTTTTGGAAATCTCTATTATTTTTGTACAGAAAAAAAGACATGTTTCTTACTATCCTTCCAACCGATCCCAGTAATAAGATTGCCTGACACTTTAATGATACTGTAATTAGGTAGTCGTCACCCCGGCAAGCTGGGGCACATGAAAGGATGAAAATTGCGACTAGCCATGAGCGGTAGTTGCCGGATTGTTGGCAGGCGGCGTGATCAGCTTCGCGTGGCTGCGTTGCTCAGTCCGGGCG
>DHOO01000026.1:0-14277 GCA_002409975.1 Firmicutes bacterium UBA5388 | reverse complement strand
TTGATTAATAACACTTAACGTGTTACCGTCCGCAAAGTTTTTTATTCTCCTCCAACAAGAACTTCTCCCTGGTTGTTAAAGATAATCTGGTATTCTTTCCCATCCGACGCCAGCAAGGTTAGATTGAAAGCATCGTTAATCCGGTCAGAAATAATTATGCGAGTTTCTGTTTCCGCTGCCACTTTTAACCCGGACAGCTGTCTTTTTAGACTGAGATCTCCTAATTCTATGCGGTAGTACTCTTGTTCCGGCTCAAAAATAATAATCGGCGGAACCCCTCCTCCTAAGGCTTGGGAAGATAGTTCTTCAAGATCAGATTTGATCTGCTCTAAACTGAGCTTAATCAGTAGTCGTTTATTTATTGCTCCGCTTAGCGGATAGATCAATCCTGCTAACAGAAGAATTAAAGTAAGAACAACAATTACTTCCACTAAGGTAAAACCGCTTTCTTGCTTATGGCTCCATAATTCCTTCCGCCTCATCAAACTCTTCCCTCCACAGGTAAAGATCGGCATTGATCCCGGAGCCGCCCTCTTTTCGGTCGGCTCCTAAAGAATAAAGATCATATCTGTCGTGGCTTTTCTCACCCGGATTACGGTAAACATAGGGTGTTCCCCAAGGATCCTTAGGGATTGCGCCATTAATATACGGACCATGCCAACGGTTTTCAGTCCCAACCGGCGCCTGCCATAGCGCGCGTAAACCTTCTTCAGTCGAAGGATAAACGCCGAAATCCAGGCGATAATCATCGAGACAGTTACGGAAAATGGCCATCTGAGCCTGGGTAGCCTTTACTCTGCCTTGGTCTAATCTGTTCCAAACCGATGAGCCTACCAAGGCATAAAGAAGCGCAATCAGAAAAAAGACCGCAATAATCTCTAATAAGGTAAATCCTTGTTCATCTTTTAGCTTTAAATGAAAACTCATTCTTTTACCTCCTTGAACTGTTCATTCCCGATCTGCGGGGAGCTCTAAAAATTGCATGTTTTTATTTTTTAACCGGTATCAACTTTTCTCCTCACTTCCTTAATGTAACTAATCTAGAATCAATCAAAAAACGGCGCGTTAATGATTGGCAGTAAGACAGCAACCGCAATTAGAAACACTAAGCCGGTTAAGAACAAAATAAGGATTGGTCCCAGCAAGGAAAGGAGGTTCTTAATTTCGGAACGGGTCTCCATCTCATAAAAATGGGCCAGGTGCGCCAACATCTCATCAAGATTTCCGGTTTCTTCACCGATCCCCACCATCTGTTTTACTAAAACAGGCACATCTTGATGTTGGGCAAAACAGTGTGTCAAACTTCCTCCTTTTCTTACTTCCATCTCCGCTTGATCTAGAAGATCGGTTAGAACCATATTGGTCATGGTTCCCTTTAAAATAGAGATTCCTTCTAAAAGCTGGACGCCGCTTTGCAACATTAAACTTAACATCCGAGCGAAACTAGCCATATTAAGCCGCAGGCGCAGCGGTCCAATCAGAGGTAGGGATAGCTGAAAACGATCCCAGGCCATTCTTCCTGCTTTCGACTGCAAGCCCAGAACAAACCAAAAGGTAAAACCGATTATGGCTAGGATTAAAAACAAACCAAGATAGGGAATATTTTTACTAAAACCTAAAATCAAGCGGGTGAGCGTAGGAAGTTCCTGACCGGAACGGATAAATAAGTCCGCAAAACTGGGAACCACCACGCGTAACATTACAAAGGTGGCAATCCCACTAACTAAGGTAACGAGAGCCGGATAAATTAAACTATTGATCAACTCTCTTTGTAACTCAATTTCTTCTTCCAAGGTACTGGCAAGTTGTTGCAAAATTTGAGATAAAAGTCCTGACTTCTCCCCTGCCTTAACCAGGTTAATATAGATTTTTCCGAAAAGTCCTTCGTAATGCTCTAAGGCTTGAGAGAAGGAGGTTCCTTCTTGTACCATTTTTTTGAGATCAAGCGCTACCTGAGCAAGATAGGTCTTGCTTAATAATTCAGCAACCAAACCCATCGCTTGATCAATTTGTAAACCGGAAGAAAGTAAGCCTGCTAATTGTCTGGTAAAGACCATGATTTCAGTCTTTTTTACTTTTTTATTAACCGGCTTCTTGTTTTTGCTTTCGGTAATCGTTAAAAGAAAGAGCCCCTCGTCTCTTAATTCTTGGATAACGTCCTCTTTGTTTCCGCCGGTGCGTTGGCCGCTATGAATAGCGCCGGAGAGATCCGCCGCTTTAAAGAAATACGAATGTTTCATTGCTTTCTATCCTCATCAGGTTACTCGTAATACTTCGGAAATCGTGGTGACCCCAGCGCTGACTTTTTCTAAGCCATCCCGGCGGAGGGTATGCATCCCTTCTTTGAGCGCTTGTTTCTTGATCGTGGAACTGGAGGCTCTGTTCATGACCAGACCTTCAATTTCTTCACTGGGGATTAATAATTCAAAAAGTCCGGTTTGCCCTTTATAACCGATTAAGTTACATTTTTCACACCCTACCCCATGATAAAAGTGGGGAGGGACATTTTCCATTTGCGCTAATAAATCCCTTTCCATAGCTGTAGGTTGATACTCTTCTTTACACTCAGGACAAATCTTTCTTACCAAACGTTGGGCTAACACCCCCCGAACTGTGGAGGTTACTAAATACTCTTCAATCCCCATATCAATCAGACGGGTAAAAGTGCCGGCGGCGTCATTCGTATGGACCGTCGAAAAAACCAAATGTCCTGTAAGAGCTGATTGAATTGCGACTTCAGCTGTTTCCAGATCCCGAATCTCCCCAACAAGAATAATATCCGGATCATGCCGTACAATGGTGCGCACTCCTTGGGCAAACCCAAAATTAAGTTTAGGATTAACGGAAATTTGATTAACCCCGGTTAGTTCATATTCGACGGGATCTTCAATGGTAATTATTTTACGTTCCGTTTTGTTTAAACGGGAAAGTACCGCATAAAGGGTAGTGGTTTTACCGCTTCCTGTCGGTCCGGAAACCAGAATCATCCCATGGGTCATATTGATTAATCGCTCAAAGCGCTTTAAGATTCCCTCCATCCCCAAATTTTCCAATCTTAAGGAGAGGTTTTGACGGTTGAGGATGCGGACCACAGCTGATTCTCCATGCATCGTTGGCATTACCGCCACCCGTAAATCCAAGTCTCTGCCGGTATAAACAAAGGTAATTCGTCCGTCTTGGGGTAACCTTTTTTCTGTAATATCCATTCCGGCAATTAGTTTTAGACGGGAGACTACTGCCGGGTATAAAGTGAGAGGTGGCGCTTTGCGCTCATAGAGCACACCATCGATTCTATATCTTAACCTTACTCCTTTGATAAAAGGTTCTAAATGAATATCACTGGCGTTTAAACGTATCCCTTCATTAATGATGGAGTTAACCATTCTTACAATCGGCGCTTCGTTGACCAGTTTATCCGGATCATCGCCTATTTCCCGCCCCACAGAGGTGGAAAGTTGTTCTAACTCAGTCGCGCTCAACTCTTCTAAGATCGCAGTTACATTATGTAACTGTTCATGATAAAAACGTTCCAGCGCTTTATTGATTTGAAGATTAGTGGTTACCGCCCAGCGGATCACAGTCTTTAATTCCCGACGCAAGGTCTCTTGTAGGCTACGGTCTAAGGGATCCGTACAAGCTAACCGTAGCCAATTGACTCCCCGATCAATGGGTATAACCCGACACTCCTGAGCCCTTTTGGCAGTGATTGTTCCTAAAACATCCGGATGAATCTCCATCTCGGCAGGGAATAAAAAGTCCAAACCCAGCTGTTTAGCTACTACTTTTTGCACTTCTTCCTCACTTACTAAACCCTGCCCTACTAAAATCTGACCTAAATATTTTCCCTCTTTCTGCTGTTGGTTTAGCGCTCCCTTGAGCTGTTCCGGAGATATTAACCCCTTTTCAATTAGTATTTCCCCTAAATACCTTGAATCGGTTCGGTTCATCTCTTCACCCTAATTTCCTAGAAAAGTTAATTACATAAAGTTTCTGCCATTTATGATAAATTCCTGCTTAAAAATAAGTTTCTAACTTTCCTCTCTTCTAAATTAGGGAAGTGCCTAATTTAATTATTTAACATCGCCACTATATATTGATAGGCCCACTAGGAATTGTCTAATCTCAGACAATTCCCTCGAATAAAAGATAAGCGCTTTCTTGTGAAACAATTATGCGCTTAAGGTAATTAGGCAAGTCCACATCAAAAGTAAAAGATGACAATTACAGCGCCTAAAGCTAAAAAGGGAGCAAAAGGAATTGGTTCTTGTCGGTGAACCTTTCCGCTTAATAATAAAGGGAAGATCATTAACATTCCGCTCAGACTCGCTAGAAAAAGCGCATGGAGAACACCTTTCCAGCCTAATAAGACCCCTAACAAGGTCAGTAGTTTAACATCCCCCATACCCATTCCCTTCGGATAAAGCAGTTTAACAAGTAATAGAATACTTCCGCCGATTATCCCACCACTAAGCGCTAACCTTAGTTCTCCCTGAGTCCAACGGTAAATTAGCCCCGCTACCATCAAAGGATAGGTAAGCTTATTCGGAATAATTTTAAATCGTAGATCAATCCCGGAGATGGCGATTAATCCATAGAGCAAAACTAATTTCCAAAGTTCTGAGGGAAATAAACCAAAACGAAGTGCCCATATTATAGTAGCAAGACCGGTTAGGAACTCAACAAGAGGATATAATCGACTGATCGGTCTTTGACAATAGCGACAATTACCTTTGAGCCACAAGTAACTAACGATTGGAATTAAATCAAACCAGTGTAAGCGGTGTCGACATTGGGGACAAGATGAAGGGGGCCAAAGAATTGATTTCTTGCGTGGTAAGCGATGAATTAGCACATTTAGAAAACTACCGATGATTGTTCCCCCTAAAAACAAAAACAGTAGAATAGTTAGGTTCGAAGACAATTTATCACCCCGAATCTTTAAATTGATATAGTGCTTAACTTTAATTATAATCTTACTGTTTTAAAAATAAAAATGATCCTATTATCTTGATAAGATAGGATCATTTTTTGGGTGTAGGCATTAATATTTTCTTAATCTTTTAACTATTATCTAGCCATAAAGAGCATTAGTGACAGGTTGAACAGTGCCCACCACTACAACCTCCACAACCGGAGGAAGCAGTTGCGGTTGTACACGCATTGCCTGAAACGGCAAACCCAAAAGTAGAAAAAAGCCGAACTGTCTCTTTAGAACCACATTTGGGGCAAGAAATCTGTTTTGTACCCTGTTGACAGAGTTCTTCAAATTTATTCTTACATTGCTGGCAGGAAAACTCATAAATAGGCATATTACTCACCTCAGGAATAATAGTTTTAAGCCTGATCGTATTTGGAATCCTGGATGCTTATTACCCAACTTCAACTTATATTTTCATTTGGTCAAAAAAAGTTTTGACGTAGATTACTATTTGATGATTGTCAAAAAATCACCGGTTTTTAACCCGGCAGCATTGGCTTCATCAGTGTCCAGATGAAGATCTTTTTTAAATTTGGGTCCTACCCTTACTAAGACTTGATCAAAAACTAAACCACGAATACCTTCTGCCTTGGCCCGGATACAATCTTGATCCTTTAAGCCAAGCCCTTCCGCTTCTGAGGTGTGCAGATGAAGATGGCGCTGGGCAACAATGACCCCTTCCGTAACTTCGATCCGGCCTTTAGGTCCTTCAATGATGATTCCGGGCGTATCTTTTAGATTACCGGAATCGCGGACTGGAGCAGTAACTCCTAAGGTAAAAGAGTCGGTAAATGAGATTTCAACTTGGGTCTGCGGACGAATCGGTCCGAGGATTCTAACGTTAGGTATTGAACGTTTAGGTCCGATTAGATTAACAGTCTCCTCTGCTGCAAATTGTCCAGGTTGGGAAAGATCCTTTTTTACGGTCAGGTTCTGTCCCGAGCCAAAGAGTAATTCAAAATCTTTCTGCGCAAGATGAACATGACGGTTGGAAACACCAACCGGTACTTTAATGGCCATACTGTTATGTACTCCTTTCCTGTACAAATCGAAATTTATAACTAGAAAAAAAACCGGGTTATCTCCGGTTCAGAAACTGTTTGGCAGGGGAGACAGGATTTGAACCCGCAACCACCGGTTTTGGAGACCGACGCTCTGCCAGTTGAGCTACTCCCCTGTGTCAGCCACATATAAAATTATATATGGATTTCTTTCTAGTGTCAAGACTAATTAGCGATTTGCTTTTAATGGAGAACCATATATATATAGTTTAACCTTTAATTGCTCCTGCTGCTACCCCTTTAATAATATATTTTTGCATCAACAAGTAAAAAACGATTACCGGCGCGACCGAGATAACCAGGGAAGCCATAGCTAAGGAGAGTCGAGTTCGGTACATTCCAAAAAAGGTATACTGGGCCAATTGTATAGTGGACCGACTAGGTAGAATAATTAAGGGAAGCAGAAAATCATTCCAGATCCAAAGAACATTCATAATTGCGACTGTTGCATGAATCGGCTGTAATATCGGGAAAACCAGACGGAAAAAGACTGTTGGCGCCGAGGCGCCATCGATCGCCGCCGATTCTTCAATTTGGACAGAAATTCCCTTAATAAAACCATGGTACATAAAGACCGCCAATGGGCACCCTAATCCCATATAAATAGGGATGATGCCGAAAACATTTTTTAGTTTTAAATTAGTAGCGGTCACATTTAAAGGAATCATGATCGTTTGAAAAGGGACCACCATCGAAAAAACGAAAATAAAATAGAAAACCCAACTAAATCTATATTTAGATCTCACAATCACATACGCTGCCATTGAACTGATGAGGATGATTCCAACCGTGCTTAGTACTGTAATCAATAAAGTGTTCCTAAAAACAACTGGGAAATCCATTGCCTGCCAGGCCTCGAAATAATTTTTGAAATTAATACCTTGCGGTAGAGATATTGGAGCCATCGTAATCTGGGCGTCGGTTTTAAAGGAATTGATAATTGTAAAAAAGGTTGGGAAGAGAAAGATTAAGCCGAAAATAAACATCAATCCTTGAAGAGTAGGTAAAGCATACTTTTTTAGACTAAACTGTTGTTTGTTTACCACAGTAGATGCCTTCATTGAAAAATTATTCTTTTGCTGATGGAGATTATTCATAGTTCCACTTCCCTCCTTTTCATTAAAAAAAGTTGAACACCTGTTATTAACATAATGATTAAGCATAGAAGGACAGCTTTTGCCGTCGCAAAACCATATCTATTCTGCATAAAAGCATTCTTATAAATATCCACCACAATTGGGGTGGTTACATATCCCGGCCCACCTTGGGTTAGAGCCATAACTATATCAAAAGTACGCAGGGAATTAGAGAGACTATAAAACAAACAGATGGTAAAAGCAGGCAATAAGAGAGGAAATTTGATAAAGAATAAACGTTGATACCATTTAGCGCCATCTACTTCACTAACCTCAACCAGTTCTGCGGGGATCGTTTGTAGCCCCGCTAGATAAATTACCATTAAATAGCCGCAACCCTGCCAGACCGCAACCATCACCACAGCATAAGGAGCTAACTTCGGACTACCAAGCCAAACAGAGATTCCTGTGATTAAAGGGAAAATTAATCTAAACATATAAGACCAGAGATAGGCCACAATTATTAGGCTGATCACATTGGGTAAAAAAAACATGGACCGCAGGAGATTCTTATATTTCATGTTAGTATCTAAAATCAAGGCGAGCGTTAAAGCGAGAAAATTGGATAATAATACATTAAAAAAGGTAAAGAAAAGAGTAAACCCAATTACTCCTGGAATAAGCACCTTTTCATACATCTTTTCTTTTAGGACTGACTTGAGCTTAGTAGTATCTTCCTCAGTTAGTTCTTCTTTAAGGACATAGGTTGAATTTGAGGCAATAAATTGATAGTTCAATAACAAAAAGTCCCGCTCACTCTGCTCGCTAATATTATCTAGTAATTTTTTATTGAAGGCTCGTTTCCCTATGACGGTAGGTAGTTCATCGAATTCATTGTATAAATAACGTTTTTCTAATCTAGGAATAAATCTTTGGTCATTACACATTTCTTTAAAGTTGGCTAAGCCGATGTAGTTAATAGAAGAAACATCTACCGATTTTAAGATTTTTTTGATCTCTTTTCTTTCCTTATCTGTTAACTTTCTGGGCTCCCCCTCTCCTTCTTGAACCCATGAAGTTAAGCGGTATAAAGAGTTCGCTTCCTCGAATTGATAAAATTTCTTGAGATAAACAGCTTTTTTTGGGTTATTTAGCTGTACCAAAATATTCTCAAATTCATTTTTCTCAAAGTTAAAGGGAATTTCCGGGACAATACCGTTCCAATCGGTGAACGAATATTTAATTCCTTGAAAGAGAGGAAAGATAAAAAACATGGTATACAATGATAATGCCGGCAGTAAAAACATAATAAAATAAAAGGCTTTTCCTTTTTTGCTGGTAACCATTTCTTTCTCCTCTTTTCTAAAATCAGAAGAATAAGCGATTTTCCGCTTATTCTTCTGATTTTTTCTGTAAGTCTACTTTTGCATTTCCCTTCTCCAAGTTTCATCTATGTACTGAATGACATCATTAGCCTTTTTTAATCCAAAAACATATTCCTGAGCTCCATTTTTACAAGCATCTTCAAAAACAGCCACCGGATACATGGAAAATGCCCATGGATTGGTCTTTCCTTCATTCATATATTTAACTAAATCTTGGAAGGGGACATCCATAGAAGAGACATCCGAGTTTTTAAAGGTAGGAACAAGTTTACACTCTTCTACCCACATTTTGATTGCTTCCGGAGTTGATAACCACTCCAGGAATTGTTTTGCTGCCTTCATTTTAGCTGGGCTTGAGATAGCAGAAAGGGCAAATGTTGAGTCTACATCAGCAAGAAGCTTGGTGTCTTCTGCCTTGTCGGTACAAGGAAATGGGATGAAACCACAGTTTAATTTGGGATTAGTCGCGATGGCCGCCCCATATGACCATAACCCCTGAACCATCATCGCGGCCTCTCCTGACGCAAAAGCGGCTTGCTGTTCATCCCAGTCCATCTCAGCTGCGTTTGCGCTTACATTCGCCTTATAAAAGTCGATAATTTTAAATAATTCTTTGCTATTAATCGGATCAGCAAACGAACCTTTTCCGGCATTCATCGCTTCAAGCCACGGCATTACTTTAGGACCAGCTAAAGTTGAATGAACCATTGAAATAAAATGCCCTAAAGACCAATTTACTTTAAACAATCCGGCAAAAGGAGTAACCTTGTTCTTCTTCAGGACTGCACATACATTTTGTAGTTCGGTAAAGGTGGTAGGCGGTTTTAAATTATATTTTTTAAAGAGATCTTTGTTGTAGATAATACCGATTCCTGCTAAATCCATGGGCAAAGCATAGGCCCTACCTTTATATGTAACTGAAGTTTTGGCGCCTTCAATAACTTTAGATAAAACCGGTTCATTTGTAAGATCGACAAGCCATCCTGCTTGCGCAAATTCAAAGACTGCCGAATAAGCTTGTAATTGAATGATGTCTGGCGCATCTCCCCCCGCCATCCTGGTCCGTAAAACCGTCATACTGTCATTAGGAATTAAAGTTAATTTAAGGGATATATCTGGGTTTTTCTTACAAAAAGCGGTAGCCATATCCCCCATTTGCTTTACAATTTCTTGCTTGTAGTAAAAAAGTTCGATCTCAACCTTATCCGCCATAGAAGCTGTTAAAAATGTTCCTCCCAGAATAACTAGGATCAGGGTTAATAATAAAGACCGTACCATCCATTTTTTCACTCTAATGACCTCCTTTTATCTTTCTTTTTTACCTCAAACTTGTTATTTTCTTAAACCCACCTCCTTGAAGTAATTTTGCGTCAATTTTCCTGTAACTCAAAATTTACGCTAACGATTGCGGAAACTATAATAAATATTCTCGATTGTTAATCCTATTCCTTCTAAAAATTAACAATAATTAATGGTTTTACCTCCACAGGAATCGCGGATAATCAATTCGGAAGAAAGAATTCTTTGGGGAGGAATAACTCTTTTGCCACCGAGAAGATCCATCATCATCTCAGCCGCATTGATTCCCATTTCATAAATGGGAATACGAACAGTAGTTAGCGGGGGACTGACTAAGGAGCTAAAATGATCATTATTAAAACCAACAACTGCTATATCATCGGGAATCTTCAGTTGGTTCTCTTTGATGGCGCGATAAGCCCCCAACGCCATCATATCATCAATCGTAAAAACCGCCGTTGGTGGTTTAGTAAGCGCTAATAATTCTTTGGTATAAAAGTAACCATTCTCCTGCTGCAGATCAGTTTCAATAACATACTCTTGAATAATTTCTAATCCAAACTCACGAAAAGCCATAGCGTAACCTTCATATCGATCATGACAGAAAATATAATCTTGGGGCCCATTTAAGAAAGCAATCTCTCTGTGGCCCAAGTTTAACAGATGTCGAACGACATTATAGGCAGCTTGGATATTGTCATTATTCACTGAATAAATTCCTGTTCCTGATGGCGCTCTCCCTACTACTACGAAGGGATATTCATCAAGCGAGAGTTGGGCGATTAAATCATCCTCGACCCTAGATGCTAAAAGAATAACCCCATCCACCCTTTTTTCTTTAATCATCTTCATACATTGTTTGGCCTCTTCTTTATAATTTTCAGCGGTAGCCAAAAGGAGACTGTATTGGCGATTTTGAACTGCTTTACTAATTCCTCTGATGACTTCCGAAAAGAAAGGGCTGGAAAAAGCGGTTTCAGTAGACCGGGACATTATTAAGCCTAGGGTTTGACTTGATTTAGTAATTAAGCTTCGGGCAATCAAATTAGGATAGTAGCCCAGTTCTTCCATGGCTATTCTCACTCTTTTTTTGGTCTCATCACTAATCTGCTTACTATCTGATATTACTCGCGAGACTGTAGAAGGAGAAACTTGAGCAAGCTTTGCCACATCTTTAATCGTAACCATCATTATTACCTCTTTAGAAATAATTCAAAGATAATTGCAGTGCTTTCCTTTATTCTTTAATTACCCAGGAAAATCCTTTATCTTTGGTCTTAGCCTTCCCTAAATTATAAGTCAAATGAGTAAAATAAGTAAAGATTTCTTCCCGACTGGCACCATAATTATATACCTAATTTAATTTTTACGCAAACGTTTGATTGACAGTAGTAAACTTTTTTGTTTATAATAAGAATGCTTTTATTATTGCTCATCACTCGTAACTAAAAGCTGGCTTAGGAAATTGCTTATCAACCTTAGAAAGCATTTATTTAGGAGGAACGACAATGCACGAAAGATTTATCCTTGATGAATGGAAGATTATTGAGACTTCTTTCGCTCCCAAATCAGCTCACTTTTCCGAGAGCATTTTTACTTTGGGTAATTCTCACATGGGTTTAAGAGGTTTTTTTGAAGAAGAGTACTCGGGCGATTCTCTGCAAGGGACCTATCTGGCTGGTATTTATTATCCCGATAAAACAAGGGTGGGTTGGTGGAAGAACGGATATCCGGAATTTTTTGCGAAAATTATTAACTCCCCTAACTGGGCTGGTGTCAATCTAATGCTAGATGGAGAAAAAATAGATCTTGCCATCTCTTCGTTTAAAAATTTCCGCCGTGAATTAGATATGAAACAAGGTAAACTGACCCGCTCTTTCACTTTGCTCAGTAACGACGGAAAAGAGACGGATTTAGTAATTACGCGATTTTTAAGTATGGCTGAACCTAATTTAGCCTGTATTACTGTTAAAGCCACTCCTTTAAACCATAACAGTATTCTAACTGTTACTCCCTATCTTGATGGGGATGTTAAAAACAAAGATGCCAATTATGGAGAAAAGTTTTGGCAGGAAGTAAATAAAAAGATTGATACGGAGTCCGCTTTATTAAGTGTACGAACCAAGAAGACTAATTTTCTGGTTTCTAGCGCTATGTCTGTTAAAGTACTGATTGATTCCGTGCCACAAAATCCGGAAAAGAAACTTTTGCTTAAGCATAAATACGTGGGATATGAGATTAAAATCCCCCTAACCATAGGAAAACCGGTTGAACTACAAAAATTTGTTGCGGTCTGCACGTCCAGGGATTTTGAAGAGCATACATTAGAACAGACTACTCTCTCTAAACTCCAAACAGCTTATCAACAAGGTTATGAGGCGCTTTATCGGAACCACTTAGCCGAATTGACCAGGAGGTGGGAAGATACTGATATCATTATCAAGGGCGATCTAAAAGCCCAGCAAGGGATGAGGTATTGTATTTTTCAACTTAACCAAAGTTACGATGGGAAAGATCCCCGGCTAAATATCGGTCCTAAAGGCTTTTCTGGAGAAAAATATGGCGGAGTAACGTATTGGGATACCGAAGCGCTTTGCCTGCCATTTTACTTGTATACCAATGAACAAATCGCGAAGAATCTCCTCCTTTACCGCTATTATCATTTACCACAGGCCCAGGAGAATGCTTCCAAGCTTGGGCTTAAGGGAGCGCTTTATCCCATGGTCACCATTGATGGGCAAGAATGTCATAATGAGTGGGAGATCACTTTTGAGGAGATTCACAGAAATGCGGCTATTGCTCATGCTATCTATAATTACACTAACTACACAGGAGATCGGTCTTACCTTTATGATTATGGATTAGAAGTGTTAATCGCAATCAGTAGGTTTTGGGCAGACCGCGTTACCTTTAATCCTCGTAAAAATAAGTATATGATTTTAGGGGTAACTGGTCCTAATGAATACGAAAACAACGTCAATAACAACTGGTATACCAATACCATGGCTGCTTGGACCTTAGATTATACCCTTAAATCTCTTGCTGAACTAAAAAATGATGATCAGGTAAAATACCGTTATTTAGCAGAGAAATTAGATTTTGAACCAGAAGAATTGGACAACTGGCAAGACATCATCGGAAAAATGTATTACCCAACTGTCCCGGATTTAGGTATTTTTGAACAAAACGACTTGTATATGGATAAAGAACAAGTCTTAGTAAAAGATTTACCTCCTGAAGAACTACCTTTGAACAAATATTGGTCTTGGGATCGGATCCTTCGTTCTTGTTTTATAAAACAAGCAGACGTAATTCAGGCTTTCTATTTTCTTCCTGAACAGTTCGATTTAGAATGCAAACAAAGAAACTTTGACTTTTATGAACCAAGAACTGTGCACGAATCATCGCTATCACCCAGTATCCATTCGATTGTAGCCTCTCATATTGGCTATCATCATCAAGCCTATCAGCTTTTTCTTCGCTCCAGCCGTTTAGATTTAGAAAATAGAAACGATGATACCGACGAGGGGATTCATCTTACTAGTATGGCTGGAAACTGGCTGGCAGTAGTGATGGGTTTTGCCGGAGTGGCCGTAAAGAATAATAATTTTACTTTCAATCCTTATCTCCCAGAAACCTGGGAAAGCTATAGTTTTAAGCTTAATTTTAGGAAAAGGAGACTGAAAATTACTGTTGATAAAGAGCAGATTAAAATTGAACAGTTTTCAGGAACACTTTTCCCTCTTTACGTACGAGAGAAAGAATACCTTTCCTCAAAGGATAATTTACTTTCAATCAAGATGGTGGAATAAACTAAAGAAACAGATCTTAGCCTCTTAACAGATTTAAAGGCTCAAGGTCTGTTTTCTTTTGAAAATATGCGCTTAAAATTATTAAAGGTTAATACCGATGACTCCGCCGAGTATTCCTAGTATTATCGCAATTAGCCCATTAATCAATCCAGCCCTAATGTTTTGCTCCAGACCCCATATTCTTCCAAGGATAAAGAAGAGCAACCATACTGAGATAGCAAGAAGCATACCCATTAACCACCCTTTGGTCTTCGACTTATATCCGGTCACTAATGCCCCAAGGACGATAGCTGTATAAATTGAGTATTCATAGATCGTATGTTCATAATTACTCCAGTCCCAGCCAATCCAGTAAGTAACCACCAACAGAATAATTGTAATTAAAAGCAAGGAAAAAGAATATTTTAACCCGGAGAAAACAGAAGTTGTAACGAGGCGTAGATTTAAGGCCGGATATTCCTGCTTAGCCATAGGCTCACCTCCAGCTAAATCTTTATTTATTTATATGTAGTAATAACAGTAAGTATGTCTATAAAGAAGTTGCCGGAATTGTTTTCTCCTACGATAATGTGGATTTTTTTTAACTTCAATTAAAAAACTGACGCTTTGAAAATCGCGTCAGTTTATAATTCTTATGGTCGGGCCGACAGGATTTGAACCTGCGAC
>DHOO01000085.1 GCA_002409975.1 Firmicutes bacterium UBA5388 | reverse complement strand
CTTTCCAGAAGTTTCTCGTCTCCCGGAACGCAAATATTATCTTACCACAGTTTTTTACCCTTGTCTACATCTTTTTTTGAAAAATGTTTTAAAAAGTATCCAAGTGTATACTTAGATAAAAACAGCAGTAGTGCTGTTTAAAATTGGTGGCGGAGAGAGAGGGATTCGAACCCTCGCTAGGATTGCTCCTACTAACGGTTTAGCAAACCGTCCCCTTCAGCCAACTTGGGTATCTCTCCGTAAATTAGAACTGGAACCTGGAGGCTGGACCTTTAAAACCAAAACTGATTACTGGAAGCTAAGTGAAGGATTTCCTTTCCTTGCTTTAAACCTCCATCATTTAGTCTTTAGTCTGGCGGAGGAGGTAGGATTCGAACCCACGAGACCTTTCAGCCTAACGGTTTTCAAGACCGCCTCCTTCAACCACTCGGACACTCCTCCATAGCAAAAACTATTCTAACATGATTAAAATGAATAGTCAATATTATAATGCGAAAAATTGTTACTAGTAGACAAGTGTCTCTTTATTTTATAACCTTAATGCTACCCATATAAGGAATTAAGACTTCCGGAATCATAATTGTCCCATCTTTTTCTTGATAGTTTTCCATAATTGCTGCTACCGTTCGGCCAATCGCTAACCCCGACCCGTTTAAGGTATGAACAAATTCCGGTTTGGCATCAGGTTCTCGACGAAAACGAATGTTCGCTCGCCGCGCCTGGAAGTCTTCAAAGTTTGAACAGGATGAGATCTCTCGGTATACTCCAAAGCTAGGAAGCCAAACTTCCAGGTCATAGCATTTGCTTGCTGAAAAACCCATATCTCCGCTGGAAAGTAATACCACCCGATAGGGTAGGCCTAGTAATTGTAAAACCTTTTCTGCATCATGAACTAAGGCCCCATGTTCTTGATAAGAGTTTTCTGGTGTAGTCAACTTTACTAATTCAACTTTGTTGAACTGGTGTTGGCGGATTAAGCCTCTGGTATCCCGCCCTGCTGATCCTGCTTCCGCCCGAAAACAAGCAGTATACGCCACATATTTCTTTGGCAAACTCTCCAGTTCTAAAATTTCTTCCCGATGAAGATTCGTCACTGGAACTTCTGCCGTTGGCACTAAAAAATACTCGCCAGGATTTACTTTAAACATATCTTCTTCAAATTTGGGTAATTGACCGGTACCGACCATACAATCCCTATTCACTAAAAACGGAGGAAAGATCTCCGTATACCCATGTTTATTAATATGTAAATCAAGCATAAAATTGACTAATGCTCTTTCGAGTCTAGCGCCAAGCCCTTTTAAGACTGTAAAACGAGCGCCGCTTAATTTAGCCCCACGGTCAAAATCTAGTACCTCGAGATTCTCTCCTAATTCCCAATGGGGTTTCGGGTCAAATGAAAATTTGCGAGGTTCTCCCCAACGCCGGATTTCTTTATTCTCCTTTTCATCCTTACCTACTGGGACATCCTCCTGCGGAAGATTAGGAATAGAAAATAACATGCTACTAATCTTTTCTTCTATCTCCTTAATCTCCCCATCTAACTTTTTAATCTGATCATTAACTATTTTCATCTCGTTTATCAGGTTTGTAGCTTCCACTTTAGCCGCTTTTAAACGACCAACTTCTTTGGAAACCACATTTCTTTTGTTTTTTAAGTTCTCAACCATAGTTAACTGGTCTCGGCGTTCCTGATCTAATTGGAGTAACTCATCGACTAGCGCTTCTACTCCTCTTTTAGCTAATCCCGCTCTTACTTGGTCAGGATTAGTTCGAATTAATTTGATGTCAAGCATTGAACATAATCTCCCTTCCCCCATTGTGTCTATAATATAATATATCCTTTTTCCCCACGGTAAACAATACCTATCTCACACTTTACGTCTTAGACAATACTTCGATGCTTGTCGATTAACGTTAACTCTTATCCCCTTTTTTGCGCGCGCCAAGTGGTAGTTAACGTTGACGACTTAGTGTTTAACTGATATTCGAGGGAATTATCAATATATTGTGGTTAAATCTTAAATAATTGAATTATGCTTTATTTTTTGTTGATGAGAATTAGTCCTCCAATGCATAGAACAAGACCTATAATTTGTTGAAAATTGATTTGCTCCTTATAAAACAAAACGCCAATCCCAATAAGCGCAATAGCAAGAATAATATTCGCAACCAATGAGCCAATGCCAATATTCCAACCTGCGCGGTAAAGATAGATATAGCCAACCTCCAAACCTACTATGGCAAAACCAAGTAAAAAGCTCGTCCAATTCAATTTCTTTAAATTATTTATCAAAAGATTATCTGAGAAAGAAAGCCAATAAGCCACAAATGTAATAAACGTACCAACCATATAAGTAACGGTTAAAGATAAAAATGGATTTGCCTCTCCCGGAGTAGATTTTGTAGCAATATTGTATATGATATTAGAAGCCACGATCAAAAGAATTGGTGCAAAATAGTCCCACATCTTTTTACAACCTCCCACAATCTTCCGACATTGTTACAACCGAAGAAGGTTGCATTGCTAGCAATCTACTCCGGAGCTTTTTTCATTAATGCTAAGATTTTTAAAGCGCATATATCAAAAACTAAGTTTTCGTTTCCTAATAAGACACTATAACAGAAGGGGGTCATATTTTCATACCAGAATAAACAAAAAAGGCAACAAATACAGGGCTTATAGCCTTTGTTCATTGCCTTTTGCTCTCCCGCTCACCGAGCTTTGGTTCGGGCTTTTTGCGTTGTCCTTTGA
>DHOO01000004.1:9931-21273 GCA_002409975.1 Firmicutes bacterium UBA5388 | reverse complement strand
GTAGTCATGGTTGAACTTGGGTTTAACATCACGATACCCCTAAACAAGAAAAAGCACAGATTAGAAGTCTGTGCTTTAAAGTTTTTGCCTAAAGAGTTTCAAGCTTATTAATTTAGATGGTGCCCAAGACCGGACTTGAACCGGTACGGTTGCCCATACGCCCCTCAAACGTACGCGTCTGCCAGTTCCGCCACTTGGGCACATCAGCATAAAATATTATACAACCTTTATAAATCGATGTCAAGGTTTTTGGCTTTTCTGTTCTCAAACTCTATAAGTTTAATTGCTCTCAAATTGTGGCTTCCGGCTATTGCCCATCATTACTTTATTTCTTCCATGGGTAGGTAAGTCTGGTAAGTATAAGTTAACTTCCTTAAATTTCGGGGTAAGATCTGGATCTCCCAAGTAATCTCCGAGGAAGGATTTGGTCCTGCTTGCAACAGTGCTTTTTTAACCACAGTTCCTTCTTCTCCCGTTGAAATCACCTCTCCCGGTAAAAGATGGGTGACTTTCACTTTTACTTCCTCATTTTTGGTATTCTCCAGTTCGATCTCACCTCTGATGCGCACAAAACAGAATTCCCTTCCTTGAAAAATCATCGAGCCCTGCACTCTTTCAAATTCTGTCTCCGTGACTTCTACTTTAATTCCTTGTTCTGTCATAACGCGAATTTCCCCACTCTGGTCCGGAGCGATATAAGGAAAATTCCCCACGCCCAATGGCCGGTTATTCATCATAAGCATAACCTGCCCTTCAATCCAGGGAATTGAAGAATTATTATAGATTCGATATACTTTCCATACTGGTCCCTTCACCACTTGCTCCATATAGAGCGACCGCGAAAGTTCAAGACGATAAAGAGGTTCGACTTTAACTGCTCCGCGAAAAAGGGGTAAAAGGAGGCGTTCACCCTTTTTAAGCGTAACTTCGTTTTTATTCTTATACATAATCAGAGAAGATAAATCATCCAGTTCCATCCTTGGCGCCAGCTTTAAACTCTCTTCTCTAGCCCCCATAACACTGAGTTCCCCTCGTTCCAACAGAACAGGCTGGTCATCTGAGAAGAGCGCCAGTGGTGAAATCCCACGAGGAAACTGAGGTCCCCTCTCAGCTAAAGAAAGAGTGGTAGCTACAAAATCATCCGCATCATTACGAACCACCCCAACAAAGGAAAATTCACCATAGTTTTCGGATTGAAGGTTGATTATGTACTCTGGACTCCAAGAGATCCCGGACTGTAAATAACTGATCCCCACGGGATAAGTGCCTTGAACACCGGTTCCCCTAAACTTTACTTTCAACTTGCCAGCATACTCTGTTTGTTTCTTATTTAACTCAACAGGTTTTAAGAAGAAATAAGAACTAATCATATCAATCGGATAAACTTCATCCGTACTGACCCCGTTTTGATTATTAACCGTAACTACTAAAAAAGCCGGATTGATGAATCCCTTGATGATCCCAGTAACCATTTCCCCATTGACCATGAGCTGGACGGGTTTCTCAATATTCTCTTGAAAAAGCTCACCCAGATCCGCCACCTGTTGTTCCCGGGTTACAGGGTCACGAAAGGCAATCACTTGTTCCACCGACAACCCCGGCGCAGTTGAGAACAGACTTAAGCTCCCTTTAAGGGCCGGTGGCAGAAAATCCATCACACACTCGCCATTTAGTAGATTAGTTTCCCCCTCCCTCACCAAGAAAGCCAGACCATCGGGGTAGATCACCGCCTCTTTTATTGGGGGGATAAATTCGGCGCTAGCCCATTGGCCTATCCCTAAAATAAAAATTGTTGTTAGGAGCAGAAAAGTTCTTCTCCCCATCCTCCTCATTACATCACCCCGTTTTTAATTAGTGCCCGCTTGTTCCTCACTCGTAATAATATTCCTTGCATCTTCTTATAAACCTCTCTTAAAATTAATTTGAGAAATTATTTTAAAAGGGAAATCCCAAAAATATCTTAAGAAGGAAGGACAGTCCCCGAATCTTTACTATCAAGGAGAATAGTAACTGGTCCATTATTCACCAGTTCTACCTTCATATCTGCGCCAAAACTGCCGGTGGCCACCGGCAAACTTTTGTCTCGCAAAGTTTTAATAAACTTTAGATACAACTTCTCACTAATTTCAGGTTTCGCCGCTTCTTGAAAACTGGGACGTCTTCCCTTTCGGCAGTCGGCATACAAGGTAAACTGGGAAACCACTAAGATTTCTCCACCCACCTCTTTTAAAGAAAGATTCATTTTACCCTGCTCATCTTCAAAAATTCGTAGATTAATAATTTTATCTACTAAATAGGAGACAGCAGTCTCATCATCTCCCGACTTTATTCCTAAAAAAACTAATAACCCCTTTCCTACCTCACCAATGGTTTTTCCTTCAATTACTACCCGAGCGGAAGTTATCCTTTGAATAACAGCTCTCATCTTAAACTCCTTTATCTTTTTCTCGACTTGTTAACTCGAAAAACATTCCGGACTCCATTAACAAGTTTCAATTTCCCAACGAGATCTTTGGCTTCGTTGAGATGCCGCACTTCCAAAGTAAAGTCTAAGAAAGCCAGGCCTTTTTGGGTCCGAATATTAGCAGCGCTCACATTTAATTTGAGCAGGGACATCAAATTCATAATGTCGACAAGTAAGTTGGCCCGATCATTAGCTTCAATCTGAATGGAAATAGGATAGACTCCAGTATCCTCTGTATCCCATTCCACCTTAATAAAGCGCTCAGTGTCAGGAGGGAGGCTTGAACAATCCAGACGATGAATAGCGACCCCTTTTCCCCTTGTTGTATAACCAATGATCTGATCCCCTGGCACTGGGTTACAGCAGCGGGAAAACCTTACCATCAGATTTGCAACACCTTCCACTTTGACCCCACCGGGGGAACCCAGAGGTTTTTCCCCAGGAAGAATTGGAACTTGCTTTTTATCTGGATCTTTTACCGCAATAAGTTTAGAAGCTACTGTTCCAGGCGTGAGTTTTCCATCCCCTACTGCCACTAAAAGATCATTACCTTCAACAAACCCCAGCCGTTCGGCAACTTCTTTCAGAACCTCTGGCTTTAAATAAACTTGGGCATCATAGCCGCTTTTTTTAATCTCCCTCTCCAGCTGTTCCCGGGCTAATAAAATATATTCATCCCTACTTTGTTCTCTTAGCCATTGCCGAATCCGACTTTTTGCCTTAGAAGTTACAACGAATTTTAACCAATCTCTGCTTGGTCCCGAATCTTGTTTAGCTGTAAGGATTTGAATAATATCACCATTTTTTAAATGATAATCTAAAGGTACTAGTCGACCATTAACTTTAGCGCCTAAACATTGGTGCCCAATATGAGTATGCACACTATAGGCAAAATCAACGGGGCTGGCGCCGGCAGGAAGGCTCTTCACGTCGCCTTTAGGGGTAAAAACAAAGACTTCGTCCTCAAAAAGGTTAACCCGGAGATTCTCCAGAAACTCATCCGCATCCCTTGATTCTCCCTGCCATTCCAACAGATGTCTAAGCCACACAATTTTCTGGAGCAGATCTTCATCACCCACAGCTTTTCCCTCTTTATAACGCCAGTGGGCGGCAATCCCAAATTCAGCAATCTGGTGCATCTGCCAAGTACGGATCTGAATCTCTAAAGGCACTCCTTTATTCCCCATCACCGTAGTATGCAAAGATTGGTACATATTAGACTTGGGAACCGCAATATAATCCTTAAACCGACCTGGGATCGGCTTCCATAAAGTATGGACTACCCCTAGCACCTCATAACAATCCTGAATCGTATTTACGAGGACGCGAACAGCCATCAAATCATAAATTTCTGAAAATTCCTTGTTCTGAGTAACCATTTTCTGATATATACTGTAAAAATGTTTTGGTCTCCCCTGTATATCCGCTTTAATTGCCAGGGCATTAAGATTTTCCTCTAATAGTTTTATGGTTTCCTCAATATAGCCTTCCCGTTCTGGTCTTTTTTGCGCTACTTTCTCTACAAGTTCATAATATTTCCCTGGCTCAAGATAACGGAAAGCTGTATCTTCCAACTCCCATTTAAGCCGATACATCCCGAGCCGATGAGCAAGGGGCGCATAAATCTCCAAAGTTTCCCTAGCTATTTTTTTCTGCCGTTCAACCGGAAGAAATCTTAAAGTGCGCATGTTATGCATTCGGTCAGCTAATTTTATTAAGATGACCCGGATATCTTTGGCCATCGCCAAAAACATCTTACGCAGGTTTTCTACTTGTTGCTCTTGTTTGTTTTGAAAGACGATCTTACTTAGTTTTGTTAAGCCATCAACTAAAGAAGCTACTTCATTCCCAAACTGGGATGAAATTTCCTCCAGGCTAATCTCGGTATCTTCCACCACATCATGGAGGAGCGCAGCTATTATAGAAGTAGTATCCAGACCCATCTCAATCAGAATATTAGCTACTTCTAATGGATGATTAATGTAAGCCTCACCCGAATTACGAGTTTGTCCATTATGGGCAGCCTCTGCAAAACAGTAAGCCTTTGCAATTTCATCTCGAGCCTCGGCTCCATATTTGCCCATTTTTTCTAATAATTTATCGATCGTCATTATTTTTGCTTCACCTTTCACCCTACTTCCGCAACTGGTTGTAGATCTTTTAATACCAATTGAATCTGATTGTTCCAATCATTTTCGGTAACATTAAAGGCCAGATCAACCCATTCAATCCCTTCCAATTGCGCAGCTAAAGAGCCATAATTGAAACCGATCGCCTCGTACCTAGCAAACTCATTACCGACTTTGAGTTTTAAATGCTTGGCATTTTTACCAACCCCATTGTAGGAGAAAATGTTTACTTTTCTACTAGCCAAAATGGGTTCGGGGTTGCCCGCCCCAAAGGGCGCTAGTTGTAAAAGATTGTTTAATAAGTCTTTAGTCACTTCCGCGACCTCAATAACCTCCTCGACTTCAAGACAGGGAGTCAACATTTCGTTAGTAAGCCATAAATCCGCCACCGCTAAAAAGGCTTTTTTAAAATCTACTAGGCGCGCCTTTTCAACCTCTACACCAGCCGCAAATTCATGACCACCATATGTATTAAGATAAGACGCGCACTTTTCTAAGGCTCGAAAGAGGTGAAATCCTGGTATGCTACGGGCTGAGCCTTTTGCCATCTCCTCCCTGATACTTAAAAGAACGGTAGGACGGTAAAATTTCTCCGCTAACCTGGATGCCACAATCCCAATTACCCCTGGATGCCAATCACCCGCAAGCACAATTGCCTTACCAACATCATCAGTAGTTGCCAGCATCCCTTCTGCTTCTTTTAAGACCTGTTCTTCAACATTCTGCCTTCTTCTATTCATTTTTTCAAGTAGTTCAGCGACTTTTCTGGCCCGGTCAGGATTAGTTTCGAGCAAAAGGCGAAGACCAACCGCTGGATCACCCAACCGACCGCAGGCATTCAATCTGGGAGCAAGATTATAAGCTACCTGCCATGATTCAATCTTTTTTCCCAGCAAACCGGTTTGACTCATTAAGGCGCGGAGCCCGGGGTTGCCAGTGTTTTTCAGCGCCTTTAAACCTTCTTTTACTAAAACTCTATTTTCGCCCAAAAGGGGAACTACATCAGCAATCGTCCCCAGAGCAACCAAATCTATATTCTCCCATAAATCAACTTCCAACTCCGGCATCCTTGTAGCTAAACCCTGCAAGAGTTTAAAAGCAACGCCCACTCCAGCGAGCTGAGGATAAGGATAATCCGGCGAAAGTTTCGGGTTCACCAGAGAGGCAGCTGTCGGTAGCTGCTCCCCAGGTTCATGATGATCCGTCAGTAAAAGCTTGACGCCTTTTTCCGCGAGGTAATCTGCTTCTGAGCAGGCGGTTATTCCACAATCCACTGTCACCACGAGGGTGCACCCATAATTCACAGCTTTGGTTAAAGCTTGTAAATGTAAGCCATAACCTTCTGCTAACCTTTTGGGGAGATAGTAAATAATATTTCCTGTATTATACCGACGAAGCGTCCGTAGGATAAGCGCCACAGAGGTTAACCCATCAACATCATAGTCTCCGTAAATTAATATTTTCTCTTTATTTTTAAGGCTTGCCTCGAAAAGATCGACTGCTTGGTCCATCCCTTTAAGCAGGAAGGGACATGGAAGATCCTTCTTTCCCCCCTTAAAAAAAAATTTAACTTCCTCGGAGGTTGTTACTTTTCTATTAGTCAATAGTTTAGCAATTAAAGGAGAAAGGCCAAACTCCTCCATAATCTCAGGAGAGCATTGGGAAGAGTCCGTATTAATCCTCCAGCTTTTTGAGAAAATCTTTCTCACCTCCACGGTCAGCAACTTCTGGATTTAAAAGAGGTTTTTCTTCACCAACCTCGTTCTCGTCTGAGTCTACTATGTCAGCTTGTTCCGCTTGTCGTTTTTCCCCTTTCCCTCGAGGCTTTCGGAATTTCGTTTTTGCTTGATGCAAAAGGCCAAATCCCCCTAGAGAAACAGCCCCTATTAATAGGGAAAAAAGAATAACCAATCCTAAAGAGGCCTCAAATTGCCATCTTAAAAAATAAATCGTCACCGGATAGGCGTTTTGTAAGGCAAAAACAGCCACCAACACCGCAAAAATAAGCGCTACCAGAAATAAGGCTTGCATTTAGCCACCCCCGTTTATTACATAAGTAACGATCAGAAAATGCCGCAGCCAATTCACCCGGCTTTGATTTACATCATTTCATGTGTGTGAGTAGTAACCAGCGTGAACGACTAACATAAATCTTCTTCATTTAATAACAGTTTCCTCCATGTCTACTTTTTAATCCTTAGTAAAATATCTTAATCTACACAGAAACCCTTCCGTCATACTAGGAAGGGTTTCTGTCAAGCACTAAATTAAATACTATTTACCTGTTGCCGTTGCCACTTTTGCTGAGCGCGGCTTTTTCTCTTCCGCTGTTTTCCAGAGAGCCCAAAGCGGAGTCGCCATAAAGAGCGAAGAATAAGTCCCTACCGTTAATCCGATTAAAAGCGCGAACATAAAATCTTTAATCGTCGGGCTACCGATCAAATATAGGACTAAAATCGCCAGCACTGTAGTGATGGAAGTATTTAGCGACCGCCTCATACTTTGTAAAATTGCCATATTGGCAATCTGTTCATAGGAGTCGGTTCTTTTCTTGAATCTTAAATTCTCTCTGATCCGGTCAAAAATAACAATCGTATCATTAATGGAATAACCAATAATCGTTAGAACAGCCGCCACTAAATTCAAGTTAACCTCTTTTCCTAACAGGGCAAAAACCCCGATAATCCATAAAACATCATGGATTAAGGCTAACAAACCGGCAACCCCGGATTTAAATTCAAAGCGGAAAGCGATATAGATTAGGATTAAAACCCAAGAAATTACTACTGCATAAAAGGCATTAAAGAGTAATTCTTTACCAATAACAGGTTCTACTTGGTTTACTTGCAGACCAGACTCTTCATCGATCTCACCAAAGGCTTTTTCTAAAGCAGTGATCACTAGCTTTTCTTCCTGTTGGTTAAGAAATCTAGTGTGAATTAGAACCCCATATTTTTGACCACCGGTTTGTGGATCCACATAGTTATAAGGTTGCGGGGGGCCTACCTCGAGATCCAGATTACGTAATTCCTCTGTATCTAAAGCCGCCATCACCTGTGTAGAGGTGACCTTTTCCGCTAGAGGGAAACGAATATCAGTGCCGCCTGTAAAATCAATCCCATAATTCAAACCCTTTACTGACCAGATAACAATACTAAATACCATTGCCAACACAGAAATTAATAAGAAAAGCTTCTTATATTTCATCACATTCATCCTCGTCACCCCCTAACCCCATATTTAGTCAGAAATCGATCCGGCGACTTATTAATCCAAATCTCTAGTAAGGTCCTCGAGACAACGAGCGCGGAAAACATACTCACCAAAATACTGATGGTCAGAGTAACGGCAAACCCCTTAACCGCGCCTGTGCCAAAATAGGATAAAACGCCGGCAATAATCAGTGTGGTCACATTTGAATCCAAGATCGTAATATACGCCCGATCGAAACCGGCGGTTAACGCTGAACGAATCCCTTTACCGGCACGCATTTCATCCTTAATCCGCTCATAGATGATGATATTGGCATCTACTGCCATCCCTATACCTAAAATTAAACCTGCAACCCCAGGCAAAGTAAGCACACCACGAAAGACAACCAATGAACCGACGACTAGGAGTGTATAGATTAATAACGCCAGATCAGCCACTAGTCCCATTAAACCATAAAAAGAAATCATAAATACTAAAATTAGAATAATTCCTGCCGTCCCTGCCACTAAGCTTAATCTTACTGTCTCTGTGCCGAGCGTCGGCGCCACCTGGGTCACCAGCACGGAACGGAGAGAAATAGGAAGCGCGCCCGATTTCATTAAGATGGCATAGTCTTTGGCTTCTTGTAAAGCAGCGCCTGAACCTAAGGTGATCTGGGCATTGCCACTGGGAATTGGTTCGGAGATCACCGGCGCCATTAATTCTTCTTCATCAAGATAAATCGCAAGAACTTCCCCCACATGGTCGGTGGTAATCTTCTCAAAAAGCTTCGCTCCAGCCTTCCCAAAGCGTAGATGAATGACTGAGGTTCCTTCATTGGTGCTAAATCCAGCCTGTGCATCTTCCAGGTCGGTGCCAAACATGACTATCTTACCATTAAGACGGAAGTTTAACCGACCGGTTGATTTAATTAATCTTTCAGCCTCTTCCTGAGATTTAACACCGGGAAGTTGAACTTCAATCCGCTCTTTATTTTTATCCAACCGTACAACTGTTTCTGACAAACCAGTAGAGTTGATACGGTTAGCAATAATCACTTTAGCCTGGTATAAAGCGTCTGCCGGGAAATTTGTTGGGTCCTCTGCAATTTGTACTCTAAGCATCGTGGGTTCGGATGGAGATGCTTCAGTATTAAGCTTCAGCTTTTTCTCTTCAATTCCCGATTTCCAAGTCAATTTATCCTTAATTACCCTCGCCCGTAAAACCCGCTCCACTTCATCCTGAGTGGCAAATTTAAAAACTAATCCTTCGTATCTATTATTGTCATTAGCCTGACCCATTAAATTAACTGTAGGTTCGCTAATTCCCAGCTCCGTCACGGCTCTTAACAAATGGGTCTGAACCTCAGACAAAACTCGTCTTTCTACCCGGTAATCAGGAGCAAGGATTACTTCTAACCCCCCTTTAAGGTCTAATCCCCGACGTAATGGGTCTTGTCCTTTAAAAAATTTCTGTTTCAAAGCTGGGCTAAAAATCGGAACAACTGCGTAAATCACTACTATAAAGACTAGGACCAGGATTAGCCAAGTCTTCCATTGTAAATCCCGCCTCACTGGAACTCCCCCTTTATTTTCTTCTGCATCCGTTCTGTTTTTGTCTCAACATTACAGCTATCACTTTACAAACCTGTTAAATCTATGCCCCACCACTAGCGAACATAGCATCACAGTTTTTAGTATTAACTGATTTAACGGGATTTCTTAACTGATTTCAACCTTTCTTCACTAAAACGATCAACCTCTTTTTCAGCTTTATGACTTATAACAGCGAAAAGAGCAAAGAAAAGTAAAATAAACGTAGTTATAATTAATGATTCTCCCACCGAAGCTCCTCCTTCCATTTAGACAACCTTTTTTTATTATAATCTTTTTACTTAGTACTTGTCAATTTATAGGAACAAGAACCATTAGGAGATTGAGTTATTAAATGGATTAAATCCTTTCTTAACTACTGAAATTGGAGAATTTTTTTTAAAATAATTAGTATTATACAAGGATTATCATAAAAAATATGGAATAATAATAATAACATTAATTAGTTAGATCAAATAAATTAAAATAATTTTAAGCTAAGTTCTTACTTCTTCGCATTAGAACTAGTGATACGGTGGTGCAAAAATGTCATCTCACCGCTTCTTTGTTTATGCATTGACTCTACTTTTGCTTGCCTATTTATTAGCGACCAATCTAGGACTGTTAAGCTTTAATTTCTATATCCCGCTAATAATCGTCTCTGCTTTTATTGGGGTGGGGGTTGGGCTTAGCATGCGACAACAGACTGAGCGACAGCAACTGCGTAACAAAGGTCGCCAGGAAGTTATGATAGAAATTGTTACTCAGGAATTAAATAAAAAATCCGAAAGCTTAGTCGCTATTAATAAATTAACCCAAATTTTAGGCGCCAATGTCTCATTAGAACTACTAATTTCCCGTATCCTTAACTTCCTGCATAATTTATTTAACTCGCAAAAAACCTGGCTTCTTTTTAAAAACCCTAAAAACAATGGTTTGGATTTATATAGCTTAAACAATGAAGAAATCGTCTGGAAATGGTTATCACTACCTGAGCGTAAAAATTGGTTCTATCTGTCACTCTTTGAAGCTGCCCACTCTCTGTTCCTAACAGAAGCACAACTGGAAGAACTAAAAGAGCAGCTTTTTTGGTCCAAAGAAACTATCCGCAGCTTATATGCGGCGCCTCTCTTCAGAGGTGACCAAATTTCTGGCGCTGTACTGCTGGGGGAAGTAAAAGAGCCTTCTGCAGAGGAGCTTGACACTCTGCAAACCATGGCCGGACCGATCGGAATTTCCATCGAAAGAGTACAAATGTATACAGAGCTAGAAGAGAATTACTTTGCCACTATTAAAGCTTTAGCCTCTTCAATTGAAGCAAAAGATAGATATACTAAAGGTCATTCTGAACGCGTTACCCGCTTAGCTCTCGCTCTAGGCGAACGGATGGGGTTAACTCAAGAAGAACTAGAAGAGTTAAAGTATGGTGGTTTACTTCATGATATTGGAAAAATTGGTATCCCTGAGTACATTTTAAACAAACCTTATGACCTAACCACCGAAGAGTTAGCAGAGATTAAGAAACACCCTCTGATTGGGGAGGAGATTATCTCATCAGTTGCTTTTCTTCAGGAAATCGCCCCCTACATCCGTTCTCACCACGAACGTTGTGATGGTCAAGGTTATCCGGACGGATTAAAATCAACTCAACTAGGGTTAGGTGTCCGTATTCTATCTGTCTGTGATGCTTTCGATGCCATGAGCACGGATCGACCATACCGTCAAGCAATGTCGTTCGAAAATTGTAAAAAAGAACTGTTGCTACAGGCTGGCGCCCAATTTGATTTAGAAGTAGTAAATACCTTAATCAAACTCCTAAACAAATATCCCCAACTCTATTCCCTAAGTTCTATGTCTAAGGACAAGGCCCCCAGTTCTCCTACAATCACCCTTAATTCTCCATAAAAAAATGACTCTCCTAGAAAGTCATTTCCATCCTTTAATGGAGCGGGAAACGGGATTCGA
>DHOO01000004.1:9590-9735 GCA_002409975.1 Firmicutes bacterium UBA5388 | reverse complement strand
GCTTGGAAGGCTGACGCTCTACCATCTGAGCTATTCCCGCAAATATTAACCACACAAATTATAATTGATCTACGAATCACTTGTCAAGAAAAACCTCTTTGCTACGTTGACCTAACTTTTGAATGGTCGGGGTGCAGGGATTTGA
>DHOO01000004.1:8625-9315 GCA_002409975.1 Firmicutes bacterium UBA5388 | reverse complement strand
GATTTCTATTTTTGAGCTTTAAGCACGCGATAACCACCTTTAATTGCCACCACTTCAGAACAACCAAAGATTACTTTCAGTTCCTGAAGATAACTTTTTGCCCCCTGGCTAGTTCTAATTACTGTCCACAAATTCCCATAGGGTATTAAATAGTCAAATGCTTCCTTAAATAAACGAAGCACCGTCTCCTTTCCAGCTCTAAGCGGAGGATTAGTGACCACCAAATCAAATTTCAAACCCGAATTGAGTAACTGAACCCAAGGCGTAAAACCGTCACCTTGTTTAATGACCACATTTTCAATCCCGTTTAAAGAGGCATTTTCTCTTGCTAGTTCCGTAGCTCTTATATTGATATCACTCATATAAATCTTAAGATGAGGAAGTTCCTTTGCCATCATTAGACCTATAGGGCCATAACCACAGCCTAGATCTAAAGGGGTGGTCACTTTCTTAAGCTCAAGACTCTCCATCAATAATCTCGAACCTAGATCTAACCGTTCGCGAGAAAAGACTCCGGCATCTGTCTGGAAAACAAATTCCTGCCCCCTAATACTAGTTGTAAATTTTGTCAAGTTATGCTTTGATTCGGGAGTCACGGTAAAATAATGATCCACCATGGGAGACCTCTCTTTACTTATTTATGTGAGGGAATTGCTGGGGTGGGGCACTACTTAGAAAATAGCCCTAGTT
>DHOO01000004.1:0-8295 GCA_002409975.1 Firmicutes bacterium UBA5388 | reverse complement strand
ATTTTCATCATTTCATGTGTGCGGGCGGTAGCCAGCGTGAGCGACTACCTAAAAAATCAATCCTCTCTAATTGAAGACTATTCTTAAATATGCTTAAAAACAGCCCGGTAATTCCGGGCTGTTTAAGCAAAAGTAAGCTTTAAAATAGATGTTGTCCATAGAAAACAATTAACCTGGCTTCGGCAAAGCTGGAGACAAGAAGGAAAAGAAGGCCAAAGACCAACACTTCCTTTTCATCGGCATGCAGAACTGGCCAAGACCAAAATCTTCCGCTCTTTTGCCATGAATTGTCACGGAAAGAACTGGTCTTTAACCAGGTCCAGTTAGCGCTTGAAGCGATTAATAATCCATAGGAGAACCAAACCCAAAGACCAAAACGGAGAAAAGTTACCAAGGCTCCCAAAACTGTAAAACCTTGTGGTGGATACGAATAGGAGTTAGTACCTACCACAATTCCAGTTAGGATCGTATATAGTAGATAATAGAACAATCCCAAGGGAAACTGGCCAATTTTAAATCGGTTTAGAAAAAAGATGAAAATAAGTGCAATCACCGCATGATGTAAAAAGTTTTTAACAGTGACTAAAAGAATATTCCCCCAAGTATTAAAAAGATCTTCTGTCTTAAACTCCCACTTAAAAATCTTAAAGTTTTCCCCTAAACGCGTTTTCCACCAGGCTCCAATATTGGAAGAACCTTTGATCCCAAAAACCTTGTCCACCAGCAAAGTGTTTTTTAGAACGCCTTCGCCCATAAAAAAGTAGGCAATTGCCCAAGAAAGAAGAAAAATTAGTAAACCACAGCACAAATAACCACCAATTCTCTTATATACATCTTCACTAAAAAGAAGTCCGGAGAACCAAGAAAGGGGTTGCTTTCCCTCCCTATTTTTTACTCTGTTTTCCTTTTTTGTCTCCTTCAAGATGAATCCTCCTTATCTTACATTAAGAAATCTTACACTAGGAAATTGCCTAATCCTATAGATTACATAGGCCTAAGGAACTGTATAATTATTTATTAAATGTAACCATAAAATTTAAACGAAATATAATCCTCTAAGTTCCCTTTTTTTCTCTATAAACCTAATGAGTATCATCATTAACAGCTAACGCCCGATAAATACTCTCCGCCAGTCCTAGACCTGGATCTTTCGCCAACTCTTTAGCCATCTCTTCAGCAAAAACACCTCGAAGAAATTCGCCTTGAACTCCTTTTCCAAACAACTCGCTACTCCCCTGCATTACTTCGACCATCTGCTGGAGAAGCACTGCTTCAAATTCCCGGCACTTTTCTCGTAAGCGCTGGTTATCTCCATAATACCTGGTATTAATATCTCCTGTTGGCTGTGGAAGTATTTCGAAATTGGCTTTAATTCTCATCTGCTTTCGCCCCTCTATTAAAACCTTCACTTTTTTATCTTATCTCTAAAACTCCATGTAAAGCGCCTGCTTGATCGATGGCGATCAGCAAGCTAATAATGTCTTGCGGTGTCGCCCCCACCGCATTTAAAGCTCTAACAACTTCGTTAATGGCGGTCCCCGCCGGAAGCGCTACCAAGGAGCCTCCTTCCTCAGTAACTTCTAAAGTTTCCTGATCAGTCACTACGGTCTCTCCAGCAGAAAACGGCGGAGGCTGGGAGATGTTTTTTTCTGAACTAATTCTAACAGTAATATTACCCCTAGTAACGGCTACTGGGGCAATTCTAACATTTTCATCAAAAACAATCGTACCACTCCTCGGATTGACCACAACTTTTGCCGTCTGATCCCGAGAGATCTGTATTTTTTCGATTAAAGCAATAAATTCAACTGGATTACTTTGATAACCTTCTGGAATCTTCACTCGAACATCAGCCTTAGTTTCAGGGTAAGCTATCTCCTCCCCTAAATAGCTGTTAATCGCAGTAGCCATCGTGTTAGCTGTAGAAAAATCAGGATTAAAAAGAACCCAGCGTAATGTATCAATCATTGCTCTTTCTACCGGTACTTCATTTTCCACTAACGCTTGCGCAAGACCTACCGTTGGCTGGTTGGTTGTTTGTCTACTACCCCTGCTACCTGCAGCTGTGAAACCGCTAACCACTACCGGTCCCTGAGCTACCGCATAAACATTCTCGTCCGCCCCAGCCAGTGGAGACTGGAGGAGCACTCCTCCTTGCAGACTTTTGGCGTCCCCTAAAGAAGAGACGGTGACCTCGAGGGTATCACCACTCCTTTTATATGGCGGCAAAGTAGCAGAAAGAGCTACCGCGGCGACGTTTTTAACTCTGATATTTGACCTGTTCACCACAAAACCATGATGAGCTAGGAAGTTCAGAACCATATCTAGAGAAAAACTCTGATTATCTCCTGTTCCATTTAACCCGACCACTAATCCAAAACCAGTTAATTGATTGGCTCTATCCTCTTCTAAACGAGCCACATCTTTAATTCTGGAGATAATAACCGGCTCCTCCTCAGCTCCCATGTTTAAAGGAAGCAAAAGCAATAGCAGAATAAGTAGGAAACTAAGGGGAGAAAAGAGCCCCTCTCTTCTTAACAAAGTAACCACTCCTCCTACAACTAAAACAACCACTCTAAAGCTTTACTAAGTATCCCTTTTTTGGTCGCATGATCATTTCCTAGATAATCAATCTTAGCATCGGCCACAAAGGTGGAAGATACCGTATTATCCGTGCGCACATCTTCCGGTCGTACCATCCCGCTAAAAGTTAGTCTTTGAAGATCTTCATTGACTTTAATCTCCTTATTCCCTTCAAAGGCCAAGTTGCCATTTTCATCAATAGAAACAACTTTCACTGTAAGTTGCGCCCTTAGGCTCCCAGTTTTATTGGTTCCTGCCGAACCATCATAAGAGGTATCCATCGAGCCTTTTAGATAAGGAAGAAGGCTCGTTAACATCCCAGCTCCTGGACCAACTAGCGCTGAACTGCCTTCATCCGAGGATACTCCAGTTTTAGAGGTGGCAGAAGACTGCTCTGAGATGATTATTGTTAATAATTCCCCCACATAAAAACGGCGATGGGGTTTGATAAAATATGAGCCGCTCTTGTCAGTCCAGAGCGAGTTCCCATTACTACTTATTGGGTAAACGAGTAAAAACACCACCAATAAGAACATAAGTATTCTTTTCAATCTAACCTCACCTCCACCAAACCCGGGCCAATTACCGTAGCCTTCAGCCGCCGGTTACTTCCTATGTTTGTTACCAAGATCTGATCTCCCAGCCATCCATCTTCCTCCGCCAAGACTAATAATTCGACCTCAATACTCTGACTGTAGAGCAGCAACCGTAATTTACTTCCTTTAACCACTGCCGGCGCTTCTTGAATATCCTTATCCATCAACACTCTGCCAACAGGTATTTCCCGGGTAACACGGAACTTATCGGCTGCCAGCGGCTTTAAGAACTCATTTCCATTAACCAACTCCTGTAATTCACGATGGAAACTACTTTCAGAGATAACCTCATTTCTTTTTAACCCGATCGCGCTAACGTAAACATGAGCCTTCACGAGCAACCGGAAGGTTAGCGGTAAAGTAGTAAAGACCTCCCCGTCAACCAAAACGCGGAGGCGAAAGGTCAAAAGGCCAGGTTTTATAGAAGATATTCCGTCGTCAACGAGAACCTCTACCTGTCCCTTGGGAATAGTCCTTTCCTGTATCCTACCGGGCTCAATCCTCCACTCCTCCCAAAAGGGAGAAGCAATACTACTGATATGAGCCTCCACCGCTGCCAGCAACATCTCTTTCGTTAGGAACTGAGCTGCCCGAGAGATCTTTGCTTTGGACGGCATCTCCAAAAGATATTTTCCTGCAAAGCCCGAACGATCCAGCGCATATTTCACATTAGTCTGGTATAACCAAGTGGTTTCCGCATAACGAGGAGCAGGACCCAGGTAAACCTGTTTCAACTTTTCCATCGTCACCGGGGTAGCGCCCTTAATCACCGCCACCTGACCCAAATATAGTTCTCCGCCATCAACCTCAAGCCCCGGAGGAATAATGATCATTATCTCCTCATTATCCTGAGCGCCAACAGCCAAAGCCCCTAGTATTAGCCAGCCACAAACAATCAAGACCCTAAAACATTTCATCATAACCACCTAAACTCTTCACCGGGCTTGCTCCACTTACGATTAACGCCGTAGATTGTTGGCTGTCTGTAACATTTCATCTGCTGCTTGGATTGCTTTGGAATTGATCTCGTAAGCCCGCTGGGCAACGATCATATTAACCATTTCTTCGACCACTTTAACATTGGACATTTCCAAAAAGCCTTGAGTGAGCAAACCAAAACCATCCAAGCCCGGTGTTCCATACTGCGCGTCACCGGAAGCATTGGAAGGTTTAACAATATTTCTCCCAATATTAACCAATCCCTCAGGGTTTAAGAAACGCGCAATCTCTATCATCCCGATTTCCTGGGGATTCTCATCCCCGGCAATCTTAATGCTGATTGTCCCATCGGAACCAATGATGATATCAGTAGCGTTGTCCGGGACCCAAATTTCCGGTTGTAACAAATAACCCTCATTATTAACAACCCGGCCCTCTCCATCAAGCTTAAAATTACCATCGCGCGTATACCCGATAGTCCCATCGGGTAACAGCAGTTGGAAAAAACCATCCCCTTCAATCATTAGATCAAGAGCATTACCGGTTTGCACCAAATCACCCTGGGCATAGGATTTGCTGGTTGAAATCAATCGTGCGCCATGTCCTACCTGTAATCCGGTAGGATTCATATTTCCTTGGGCGGTGACACTTCCTGCCGCCCTTAAGGTTTGATATAATAAATCCTGAAATTGGGCTCGCGCTTTTTTAAAGCCCGCAGTATTAACATTAGCCAAGTTATTGGAGATGATATCAATATTTGTTTGTTGAGCATTCATCCCTGAACTGGCAGTCCATAAAGCTCTAATCAATATAATTACCTCCCTGCAATAGTAGTCCAGCACTAACTTCAACCGTCTCCATCATTCAACGGTTGTACAGGGGACCTCCGACAAGCGGTCCAGTCCCAGTCTCTCCTTAAACGCGTCCTAACTCATTAGCAATTTTATTCATCACTTCATCCATCACCGCAATTGCTTTCTGGTTACTTTCATACGCTCGCGTCACCGCAATCATCTTCGTCATCTCTTCAATCGGATTTACATTAGAGTTTTCGACTTCTCCTTGATTAACGAGGGGAGTTTGAACCCTTGTCCATCCGCCAGTTAAAAGAAAACGGCTATCTCCCTCTTTGATCAGAGAATTCTGAGCAGCGGGTAACACCACCAGCATACGATCAACCACTTGGTTGTCTACTCGCACGCTTCCATCCCCACTAATCTCCACTTGTCCGTCAATACGGAGCGGTCCGTTTTCCCCCAACACCCTGTCTCCCTCTGAGGTCACCAGGTAGCCATCAGCGCTTCTCGTAAAATGACCATTCCTCGTTAGATATTGAGCCGTCGCCGTTTCCACTACGAAATAGCCCTCGCCAACAATCGCCAGATCTAACGGATTCTCCGTTGCAATATAGTTTCCGGGAGTTAGTTGGGTGTAAACCTGATCAACCTCCACTCCAAGAGAAACGCTACCAATGGGTGTAACCGCGCGTCGATCTAAAGCCAGAAAAAGCTCTTCCTGAAAAGCAGCGCCTATAAAATCATCTTTTTTATATCCCACCGTGTTAATATTAGCCAGATTATTAGCGATCGCATCTTGCCGATTAAGCTGATAATTCATCCCTGAGGCGGCAGTATACAGTCCTCTTAGCAAAAACTCACCTCCTTATTTAAAAAATTTAAAAAAGGCAGTGAAGATACCCCCCTGCCCTGTTTATTGAGACCTTAATAACCGGTTGCTAGACTGAACGTCTTCCCACAATCAAGTTACTTTTTTCTATATTCTCCAGAAGTCTACCGGTCCCCAATACTACGCAGGAAAGTGGATCCTCTGCTAAATGTATCGGTATCCCAGTCTCTTCACTTAATAGTTTTGTGAAACCATTGAGCAGAGAACCTCCCCCGCTCAAAACAATCCCCTTATCAACAATATCAGAAGCAAGTTCCGGAGGGGTTCTCTCCAAGACCGACTTAATCCCATCAATCACATTATTAATCGGCTCGGCCATTGCTTGAAAAGAATCAGCTGAAGTAAACTCGATCGTTCTGGGTAAACCAGTAACAAGATCCCTTCCGCGGATCCCCATGGTTTTCCCTTCTCCTTCCGGATATGCCGAACCAATTTGCATCTTAACCTCCTCAGCGGTTCGTTCTCCAATCATTAGATTGTACATCTTTTTTATATATTTAATAATGGCTTCATCAAATTTATCTCCGCCAATTCTTAAGGACTCGCTAACTACAATCCCCCCAAGAGAGATAATCGCCACGTCTGTAGTCCCGCCTCCTACATCTACAACCATGTTACCACTGGCTTCGTAAATATCAATTCCAGCGCCTACTGCGGCCGCCATTGGCTCTTCAATTAAATAGGTGTTTTTTGCCCCAGCTTGCATGGCAGCCTCTAAAACAGCTCTTTTTTCCACACTGGTTACTCCGGAAGGGATGCAGACAACGACTTGCGGACGGAAAAGCCGTGGTTTCGGACTAACCTTTTCAATAAAATATTTAAGCATCGTCTCAGTGACATCATAATCGGCGATCACCCCGTCCTTCATTGGCCTAATGGCAATGATATTACCCGGAGTCCGCCCGATCATCCGACGGGCCTCTTCCCCCACAGCCAGTATTTTTCCCGACTCCTTATCTAAGGCAACTACAGAAGGTTCCCGGATCATAATGCCTTTACTCCGTACATACACGAGTATGTTAGCAGTTCCAAGATCAATTCCAATATCAAACGCCAGATTCAACATGCCTGTTCCCCCTTACGGAGTAAATTATGCAATAGTCATTAATTTCTATACTATTTTGGAATATCCTCCTTTTTTTTCCCCTTTTTCTAGTCTGGTCTGGTATTTGCGACGAGTAGCTTCCCCTCCTCTGATATGACGCTCTGCTTTATTTGTTTCCAAAATTCTTTTCACTTCTTTTGCCAAGACCTTATTAATTCCAGGTAGCCTTTCCGTTACATCCTTATGGACAGTACTCTTACTCACCCCAAAATACCCTGCAGCCTGGCGAACAGTAGCTTTCTCTTTAACAATAAACCTACTAAGGTCGAGTACTCTTTTTTGGATATGATCTTTCACTCCCCCACCCTCTCCCGTGATTTATCAATAAATTATATGGGTGGGATAGGGACATTATAACCTGACCCTTTTCTTAGCAACCAGGATAAAGATTTATTCTGGTTCAAACAACAGCATCGTTAAAGGATCAATTGAGTTGCCTTGGTGCTGAAGATCAAAATGAATTCCCGGTTCAGGTCCACAAGTTGACAAAGAGCTCATTCCTAAGACCGTTCCCTGCTTCACCTTCTGCCCTACCGAGACCTTTACCGCCGTAAGATGAGCATATAAAGAAATCCAGTCTTCCCCATGAGCTAAAGACACCATCATTCCCAAAGATGGAACCGTCTTTATTTCTTTAACTATACCGTCGGCGCAGGCTAAGACATTAGTCCCTGCCGGCGCAGTTACATCGATCCCCGAATGATACCACCACTCCGTAAGTTTTTTTTCCCAGCCATTTTTCCGTACAACAACCCCTTTAATCGGTGGAATTAGTGTTAATGATGGTAATGCTTTCTCTTCTATGCTCTTTTTGGGCTCTTTAGTCTCTTCAAATTCTCTACGTAGCGCAGAGAGGTCGCTTTGGAGTTTTAAAACCAAACTTTTTAACGATTCTATGCCTCCCTCATTTTTATTAATAGCTTCTTTAACCACCAGGGGAGGTGTGGTCTCCCTAAACCAGGGTTGAACAGTTATTACCCACCCCCCAACAAGTAAGAATAAAAAACTTAACGTTTGTACCAGAAACCGCCTTTTTTTATAAAACTGAACACCTTTCCTCCCTGCTTTTTTAAGCTGTTTCTTAAAACTAACCGTCCATTCTTCCCAAGCAGTCCCGAAATTTAGCTTACCTTGATTTTTTATACTCATCATCACCTTTCTCGCAGCTCGTCACTTGTCGCTCGTCACTCGTATGGATAACAGCCTTTGCCAGTCTCAGATGAAGCTTTTGTCGCTCGTGTTGAATGATAAAACCTTTGTGACTGTAGGTCCCAACATCCGGCGCTTCACCCCGGCGCACCGGGGAGCATCCTTACCGGATTGCTGGCAGCATAACTTCATTGGATAGACTCGCAAGACTAGATAGTCGCTCACGCCGGCTACCGC
>DHOO01000127.1:12642-18479 GCA_002409975.1 Firmicutes bacterium UBA5388 | reverse complement strand
CGACGAGCGACGAATATCGAGAGCATTTTCTAGGTAGGTGCTACTAATGGCAGAAACAATCATCACCAAGATATTACCACCCAGTGCACAATCGGGATTAATTGAACGAATCCGCCTGCACGAACAAACATCGGGGTCTGAATTTAAAAAAGCCACCTTATTTATAGCACCGGCTGGATATGGGAAGACCGTCTATATGACTCAGTTAGCAAGAAAAATGAAAAAGCCACTCGTCTGGTATCATATGGATAGCTATGATAATGACCCGGTGGTTTTTTTTCAATATTTGTGTGCTGCCCTTCGCCAACAAGTGCCTCGTTTTGCTCAGGATACATTAAAAACAATCGAGCGGGGGGATTTACAAAGTAGCATCCACGCTTTTACCGCCATGCTCATCAATAGTCTTGCCATCGAAGCTACAGATGGTTTAATCATTGCCTTTGATGATCTTCATCTCATCAACAATCCCCTTATCCACCACTTTATGCAGGAATTCCTAGAACACTTACCTTCTAATCTGCATCTGTTAATAGCCAGCCGGGCGCCACTTCCTTTTTCCTTTGACAAAATGTTAATGACAGGGGAAATTTCATCTTTGGGCGTGGAAGAGTTACGCTTTGACCAGAAAGAAATAGAAATTTATCTTCAGCAATTTAGCAAACTTAAAATCAGTAATTCTAACCAAAATTTATTACAAGAAATCCGGCAAACAACGGAAGGTTGGCCTGTAGCTTTAAGGTTAGTTATGGAGACCAAAGGTCCGATTAATTTAGAAGCAAAAGGGAAAAAAACACTTTTTAACTATCTGGCCGCTGAGGTCTTGGAGAAGCTACCATTAAATATTCGGGATTTTCTGCTTACTACTGCTGTTTTAGATATACTGACTCCAGATTTATGCAATCTTCTTATGAAGCGGACTGATTCTAAGCTGATATTATCAAATCTAGTGCAAGAACAATTATTTGTTACTCAGTTGTCCGGTAAAGAAGATGTCTACCGCTATCATCAGCTCTTTAGAGAGTTTCTTCTTACCCAATTAGGAGAAGACTATTTTCGACTTCTCCATAAGGTTGGAGAACTTTTAAGCGCACAGGGAGAATGGGAGCAGGCTGTCCGTTATTTTATAGCGGCTGGTTCGCAAGAAGAAACAATCTCTTCGCTTGTCAAAGCCGGTAGAAAATCCTTAAATAGCGGAAGATGGCAGACCGTGCTCGAGTGGTTAAATTCAATTCCCTTTGAACAGCAAACAAATCATCCCTGGCTAGTATTATACCGAGCGGAGATTGAAGTTTATCGCGGATGTAATGAACAAGCCGAGAAACTTGCTCAAAAGGCTTTTCATCTCTTTACTGAATTAAATGAGACAAAGGGTTTAACACAAACAAAGATCTTGCAAGCCAGAGTCTTTCGTTGTCGAGGAAAGTTCTTTGAAAGTCTAGACCTCTTAAGACAGATTGAGGATTTGTTGCCCGGTAATGACCAACGCTTAGATCTTTTAATGGAAAAAGTTGTTAGTCTTTACTTGACCGGAAGTTTTTTAGAAGCTGAGAAATTTTTGATCCAGGCGCTTAACAGCGCGGAAAAACAAGGAAATCGATACCTATTAACCTATATATTCGAAGGCTTAGGTAATGTTTATTACCTAAAAGGTGATTATTCAAAGGCCCTACACTTTTTTAAAAAAGGCATCGAAGTTTCTCCTGAAGGGTTTTTGCCTGGGTATCATACCCAAGATCATATGGCAGTGATCTACCAAGACTGGGGTGAATTGGACCAAGCGCTTAACCTTGCCCAACGGAATGTCGCTTTCAAAGAAAAGTTGGGCCTGGTGGAGACGCTGCCCTCCGCCTATACTCATTTAGCTTGTATCTATACAGAACTTGGCTGTTTTAAGGAGGCGGAAGAAAATTTCCAAAAAGCAATCACCTTGTTAAAAGAAAACCATGGGGAATTATCCTATCTCGCCTTAAGTCTGGTCTTTTATGGCCGCTCTCTTTGGTTACAGGGCAAGTTGGTTGCGGCTAAAGCTAAAACCGAAGAAGGACTTGCCATCAATGAGATTCGAGATTGTCTTGCCTATGGAGCTTGCCAATCGGTTGGCGGTTTAATTCTCTATCAGGCCGGCGAGACTGAACAGGGCAAACAAATCTTATTAGAATCCATAGCCTCTCTGGAAAAAATGGGTTTTATAAAGGCGGTGGCCTATGCCTCTCAAGCGTTAGCAATCTTGTATTGTACCGAGGGGAATGAAGATAAGTTTCTAACGTATGCCAAAAAAGCATTGATTTTATCTGCTCGGATTGATTATATCCAGAATTTTATTACCTGTTTTGATGTGTTTTTCCCGATCTTACGGGTGGGGATGGAAAACAATATCGAATTATCATTTATTCAGCGGATAATTGTTCGTATGGGCGGTCGTGCTCGCATAATTCTTTCACCATTACTCCAGCATCCTGATCCGGAGGTGCGAAAGAGGATCTGTGCTCCCCTATCAGAGATCAAGGATGAGGAAGCCAGAAAAGGTCTTCAGCTTCTAGCACAAGACCAAAATTCGCAGGTTAGCAAAACCGCCCGTAATCTGAGCACTAAATACAAGCTAAAAGCGAATAGTAATCAATTTTATTATACTGAGCAAAAAGATAAGATGATTAAGATTTATACCTTAGGACGGCTGCGCATCTTCCAAAATAATGTGGAGATTACTGACTCCAAATGGCGGACCAAAAAAGCTAAACACCTTCTAGCCTATCTCGCGCATCAGGGTGAACCAGTCAGTAAAGAAAAGATCATCGACAACATATGGCCAAATTTCGAAGGAGAAGAAGTTGGAGCCCTTTTCCATACGACAATCTATCGTTTACGCCAAGCCCTTAATCATAGCCCTTCCTGTAAGATTATTTCCTACGAAGGAGGTAGTTATCAACTGGTTCCCGGACATTATGAGACCGATAAGAAAGAATTTGAGAACTATTTGTTGGCTGCTTCCAGCGAAGAGCTAAACCAAGAGGAAACCATGATTTACTTGGAGAAAGCCGTTGATCTTTACCGTGGTGATTACTTGGAAGATTTAGATTATCATTGGTTCCTCCCTTACCAAGAGCGTTTAAGGCATCTCTACGTTTCCACCCGCATAAAACTGGGCCGCTATTATATGGAGAAAAACGATTATGCAAAAGCAGTCACCCATCTCCTTTCTTTAGTGGGTATCTCCTATCTTTCCGAAGAGATTCACTCCCTGTTAATGAAAGCCTACGCTGGCCTAGGGGACATTATGGCCGTTCGAAAGCAATTCCAAAATATGACCACAGTTTTCCAAGAAGAGCTGGGGTTATCTCCCTCCCCTGATATCGTCGACTTGTATTATAAATTAGTTGGCAAAACCGTTCATTAAGGTGTTATCCCTTGAGACTAACGCCAACAAAATCATAATTTTTTGTTACAGTTGAATTATCACCCTTTTTTAAAGGTCAACATAGAATATGGCAGAGATGGAAAGGGGGTAATAACCATATCTACTCCTCGTATTCCCGAAACTCTCTGTGGTGTTCTAGAAAAATTGAAAGGCGAGAAAGTAATTTTAAACCTAAGATCAGGTGATAAAGAGCAGGTAAAGATTGTGGATGTTGTCGGTAATGTTCTCATCGCGACTACTGATCGGAGATTCAAATTCGTAAGTTGTGACTGTATCTGTGCCGTTATTGCCGATTGTTTAGATGTCATCTCCGCTCGCTTCGACTTAGAATACTAATAATAACTAGTTTTTCGCTTCTTAACAGAGACCACCGTAAGTACGATGGTCTCTTCACTTGATCGTCAATGAGCTATGATAACTTATTAGGGCTTTTTGCGTTGTCTTTGATTTAATTATCCTGATACAATATATTGATAGCCTAATACCAGTCTAACACTATATATTGTATTGGGACCTTTTAAAAAGGATACAACGCAAAAAGATTTATTAGTAAAAAAGCAATAATTACTTTCGATTGCCGAGATGTATGTTTGAATAACCTTTAATTCAAACTTTAGGTCTTGTAATAATTGCAGGAAACTGTATACATTTATTTCCATCCGTGATATAATTTCCACATAAGACTATTAATTTCTGCTATGAACTGTCCATTACAAACAGCTCTTTAGAAATTAAAGGTCTCATTCTTGATTTAGGTTTTTATGAAGGGAGGGCATAAGATGCTTTACCTTATAGTAGGCACTATTCTCCTAGTAGTAACCATCTTTATCTTTATAATCAAAAAAGTCCATGACAAAATCAAACTAACCACTTTAAGTATTTGTCTTTTTGCTTTGGCTTTTTCCCTAATCAGCTCATACGAGCTTTTATTTCAGTCTTTTGAGGCCGACCAATTCCGACCTCTAGCTTTACTTAATCTCCAATTAATCTTCTTATTCAATGTGTTGATTAAATTCTTAATCTTTTATTGGTTAGTAGCCATTGCCACCGGGATCATTAATCCTGAAAGGATCTCAAAGTATGGCGCTAAGCTCTTGGGCTTAGAAGTTTACAGCGAATACGCCGAAAAAGCAAAAAAGATCGAAGATAATGCGGAAAAAGCAGATAAGCAAATGGATCTAATTGTTGAATTAAACCGCAATATCTTCGATTTTTTATTAAAACCCTTCGAAGAAAATGTCATTAAAGCCGAGAATCAAGCTGATATGATCCGTGATTTAGTTAAAGATATCCTGATTAAGTCTTATAATAATTACCCGGGAGTGAAAATTTTTGTTCTTCCTTTAAATGAAAAAGGATTTCTTCGCCTCGGAGAAGAATTAACCGCTTATGTCAGGCCCTTAAGTATGGAAAACAGACCTTTGACGACAATTGAGAAGAAGACGATCGGAATTGGGATCATTCCTGGGATGGAAAACTTAAGTACGGCAATAATAATCGACACTACCAAAGAGCATTATGAAATCTCAGATGCGGAAATATGCTCAGCAGGTTCTCTGTTTGTCTCGATCGCCACCGCCATCCATTGGTCAATAAGATGTAAGGATTTTTAGCTTCCATCTGTTTTTTTAGTAGAAGTAATCATTAATCAAAGATTATTAAGGAATTTGCAAATTAATCTCGAATTCTATATAATAGAAGCAGAAGGTAAATTGCGTCGCTACGCAATTGAAGGGTGTGTGATATAATGATCACAGTAAAAAAAGGACAAACCGTTGATTTTCGAGGTTCAAAAGTTCCATTATATATTAAAGAAACGAAAGAAGCGGCTCGTGAATTAGCTAGGGGTTTAGAGTTAGAAAGAGAAGCTTGCGCCACTAAGGACAGCTTCCTTAAACAACGCGTTAAAATCAAAACAAGCCAAAAAAGAGAAACGCAAATCCCGGTCATTCTAGGGAATAAAATTAAAAAATTAAGGAATGCTACTCACCAAGAGGGGTGATAACATTTGGCTCTTGGTATCAATAAAAGTCATTCTGATAAAAAATCAATTTTAAATGAACCAACTAAATCCAAACCGTTACAGGAGATAAAAAAACTAGCGAAAGATTTACAAAAGAAATATAATTAAATTAGCTCTCCAGGCTGCCCAACGTCATAAAGCCAACCCTTTTTCGGGTTGGCTTTTGATGTCTAGTTAGTCCGGCTATTTATTAGATAAACCTCGCCACTTCATTAGCGGAGGTAATGGCCTCCCAAGCCCGGCCAGGGACTCTGGCGTCGCCGATGCAATATACCTCCGGAGCCGCCTTCTGCTTTAATAGTTCATAATATAAAGAATCTTCCGCCCGACCGCCTGTTGCGTAAATAATAAAGTCTGTATCAATCACCATTTCTTCAAGATTCTTGGGGTTCAATGGTC
>DHOO01000127.1:11576-12504 GCA_002409975.1 Firmicutes bacterium UBA5388 | reverse complement strand
ATTCTTGGGGTTCAATGGTCGGTCGAAGGGATTATGAATATTCTCCGGAATCAAAGTGGTCCAAGGTGTATAAGGGTCCTTTCTTTTTCGATTAGCAAGGATAAATACTTTCCCTGCCGCCAAACGGTGAACTTTCGAGGAAGTAAAAGCTTTTACCGGCGCCTTTAAAACATCCCCCTGTCGTCCGGAAGGGGAGCCCTTCCCCATCATCATCCATAGTAGCATACTACGATTGGCATGTACTGTTCCAGTCATCAGATTAGGAAGCATCTCCACCACTGTAACTTCTAGTCCTCGTTCATAGGCTAAAGAAAAAGCTACCTCACACCCAACAACTCCGCCACCGATAATCGTAACCTTTTTTACATCCTCCGGTAATCTCATCCCATTAAGCAAAAATTCTCTGGCTTCAAGTGACCTAATCAGATCCTTCCCTTCAATCTCTGGAACTACAGGAGTCAATCCATTGGCGCAGATGATGACATCATATTTATCTTTTAAATCTTCCGTCTTAACTACAGTATTATATTTTATCTCTAGCCCGTTTTTGCTTAAGATATCCATCTGGTATTGAAGATTACGGAGATACTTAGCAACGTCATGTTTAATCTTCATCTTGCCGCCGGCTACCAATTGCCCTCCAATTTGGTTCGTTTTTTCAAAAAGCGTAACCTGGTGTCCTCGGGCAAAAGCTGTTTTCGCAGCTTCACAACCACCAGGCCCGGCGCCAATAATCGCTACCTTTTTGACCTTCTCTGCTTTGATCAACTGTTTAGTATCTTCAAATCCGGTATAAGGATTTACTGTGCAGCAAGGATGCCCCCCCAAGATAAAGGATTGGATACAGCCTTCCTGGTCACCGATGCAATGTATGATCTCCTGCACTCTGTTCTCCCGAACCTTCTGCGGCCAATAAGGATCGGCTAGT
>DHOO01000127.1:5872-11405 GCA_002409975.1 Firmicutes bacterium UBA5388 | reverse complement strand
CGGCCAATAAGGATCGGCTAGTAAGGGGCGGCCCAGCATGAAGAAATCGGCCCAACCTCTCTTTAGAACCTCTTCAGCCTTGTCTGGGTCTCCCAGTTTCCCTACGGCGATTACCTGAGCATTAATTTTTCTCTGCTTAAAGAAATCCTTCAACCGCCCAGCCATCTCTTCCACATAAGGAATGTCATTAAAGTAGGCCGGGGGATGAGGCCAGAACCAGTTATCGTAACAACCCTTATCCACATCAAAGGCGTCTACACCCGCTTCTGCCAATGCCTGACAGAATTCCAACCCCTCTTCGATTGTTCTTTCCATCCCACGGAACCTTTGGGCAAAAACTTCTTCTCCATAAGACTCCCGTAGACCCTGAGTTAAATCTACTCTATAGATAATAGGGAAATCCTCACCACAAGTCTTTTTGATCTCACGGACCACATCGATGGCAAATTGGAATTTATCTTTATACCTCCCGAGCTTTCTCCGATTCCAGGGAGCGGAAGTCAACTGATCCATCAAATAACCTTCATGCCCATGTAATTGGACGCCATCAAAGCCAGAAACTTTGGCATTAATGGCACTTTGGCCAAAACTTTTCACGATTTTTTTGATCTGCCTACCGCTAAGCGGTAAATGGGGAAGTTGAGGGACATAAAAGTTTTTATTGATAGAAGCTGATTTTAGAAGTTTACCCTTGAGAAAAGGTTCGGGTGAACCCACCCTACCAAGTCCGGCTGTTAATTGGATAAAAATCTTAGCATCAAAGGAATGAACCCCGGCAACAAGGTCACGCCATCCGGCCATCCTGGTTCGGGAGGAACCATCGATCCTCGGAAAATAAGTGGTATCACTATCCTCAGAAACCGTAGGGTCTACGCCATATGAGACAGGAATTAAACCAGTAATCAACAGTCCGGTTCCACCCTTCGCCCGCTCCACGAAATAGTCGATCATTTTCGGAAGCGGTCTTCCAATTGGGTCTGCCATATTGATATTCCCCATCGGAGCCATAATGATCCGATTTTTCACCTTACACTTCCCAATTTTCCCCGATTCAAAGATCTTATGATAACTCATCTCTTTACTCCTTTCATCAACAATCAATTTTGAACCAGAAACTTAAAATTAACAGCTAAACTGTCTTTTATCTGATAATGACAGTGCCATCCTCTTTTATCTCCATGGTTTGGTCATCTTGAACATTATCTAAAAAATCTGCTCCTAATTGGTCAACTGTGATAATTCTGCTTTTTAGCCAGACCTCACTTAAAATAATACCGGCAGCCGCCAGAGAATCAATATGTTCTGAAAAAAGCATAGCTTTGGGTCCAATCCCCATTTGGACCACCGTCTCTAAGACCATTCCTCCAGTGGTTGAACCGATGGTTTGGGGAAGACAAATGATCTTATCTGTTAGATCCTTTTTATAAAGATCCGGGTTATTCTGGTCGGCACAGATTACCCGTTTGGCTTTTTTCAAAGCGCTTTTTTGGTAACTGGCTAACAGGTTCAGTCCTTGTCTCGAGACAACAGCTTCGCCGATGGTATTTCCAGCCAATACAACCCGACCTTTAAATACTCGCTCCTTCATTTTCATCCTCCTTTACAAGTTGACAACTTGCATAATTCATTTTTTTATGAGGCAACTCTAAAATACGACTCAAGCGTTTCGAAAGATAATTAGGTAATTTCCTCAGTTAATAATCTGAGCTAACAGTTCCTCATCCAATAAAAACTTGGCTGTAGTATAAGTACGTAACTTGTTGGAATTAGTAATCACTGGCTGTTTAGCGCATAACGGGTTATTCATATACATTAATGCGCATATAGAGGTTATTCGAGCGCCAGTCGCTAATAACTGGCTGTATCTTGTCTTATCCCCTTTGAAAGCATTTACCACATCAGGTGCAGCGCATAATAAAGTAGGGAGTCCAACTTTTTCTCGATCTGCCTTTTTTAAAGCAAGAGAAATCCTTTCCGACCAGCTCGCTAGTTGTTCCAAGGATAAATGAGGACAACCAATGAAACAGACTTTGGGTTTAGCCTCTTTCTTCTTCCACATTAACGGATAAGAATTAATAATTCGCTCAACCTCCTGATCATCAATGGTGTATTTCTGATAGTTCTCTACCAACAAACTCCTTTGTTGTTCTATGGCTTCCGGAGTAATATTCTCCACATGATAGAGTCCAACCGCCCCATTGGAGGCACTGGCCGCCCCCATATCTTTTAAATAGTCACGTGTATCGATAGAAAAACCGACACCCAAAAACTTATCTAATCCCGTTATATAAGGAACATCTTCTACCACCTTCATCCCAATTGCGCTCCCCAGAACCTGGGCATTGGGTACTTTAGAAGTTTTTACTTCCACCAGCCATTTTGCCTTCCGGCCTTCATCAGTTAATAGTCCGAATTCCGGAGCTTTACCCACAATTCCACAGCAAAGTTCAATGATACCAGAATTCCGATTACTCCTGGCGCCAAGCACAGAGTTAGCATAAACCACCGCCGAGGACTCCGCCCAAGCAAGAATATCTCCTAGTGACGGAGTATTACCAACCTCCGGTAGATAACAAGTGCAAGTAAAGGCATTTTCATTCTTTAATCCTACCTTTTGGAGTTGTTTCTCATATTCTTTTTGTTTACCATACATAATCTTAAAAACTAGTTTTTCTAGGAGATTACATTTGACATTATCATAATCAAGGGGACGAGGATCGACAGTAAATTCTTCCTTGCTTTGAATACCATTCTCAACCAACTCATCCATCATCTCAAAGACCGGCTTTAAAAGCGGTATCCCAAAAGAGGTTACCAGATGTACCGGACCGTTCAAGGGCAGCAGTCTTCTAGCTCCAAAAATCTCACCATACAGAACAATCGACTCCATTACCTTTTGCATGGTTTCTCCTTGTTTGCCCGCTAAAATCTCCTCTTCCTCTTGAGTTAGTTCCATTTTAGTCTGAATCACCTGATCACCACTCCTTTTCGAAGCCATTTTCTCGTTAATCTAAATTCTACAAATTGTTATAATATCCTTTAATATTGTTAAGTCTTGGCGGCAAATTTAAGGTTATTTTGGTTATAGTGATTAAGGAATTGCATAATTCAACTATTTAAGATGTAACCGCAATATATTAAGGTAATTATGCAATTCCCTCATCAATCCCACATTTCGCACCTTCTAAACAAAAGTCAAGCTAATTCCGTTTTCCAAAATCAGGATGCATGATAAAAGCCCAGTTAAATTAGGGAGGTGCGAAAAGTGAGATGGATAGATACATTGACTTTATTTGATTTAGTTATAACGGTTTATTAACGTTTTCTCTAAAGTATACTTGTTATGTAGACGATTAAATATTTAGGGATCATAGGGAAAGTGGAGGTTAGCAAAGTGAAGCAAATTAACCTGTTAAAAGAACACGAATTATGGGCAAATAGGGTAAGCACCAGAATAATCGGGGTCTTTTGTCTTTGTTCCATCCCTATTTTCTTTATCCTCCAAAACGTCTCTTTCATATTGCGAGTTTTCTTATCACTTGGCAGCCTACTTGTTACCATCTCTGCTTTAATTATTTCGGTCAATAAACAAACTAGTAAATATACAAAATATGCCTTAACCATCATTTTAAATACCTTTGGCTTTCTAATGACCGTTACAATGGGTGAGGGCAACCGCTCTGTCCCTTTTTATTTCTTTACCATCCTCGCATTATGTTTGATTTATCTAAACCCTAAAGTAATCTTAATGGCTGCGGGTGGCACAATTGTCAGTCATGTAATCATGATGTTATTCTTCTCTCAACAGATCTTCGCTCTACATGAACCAACCATGTATATCTTCGTCGCTTTTATTTACCTCATTTATTCCCTGACTATGTTTACAATCGCTATTAAATCCTCCCAACTACTGGATACTCTCAAAAAAAGAGAAGACGAACAGAGTAAATTAAATCAGAATTTAACTGAAATCCAAAGACAAATCGCTGTAGCCTCCGCTCAACTCCGTAACACCAGTAACACTCTAGCGAAACAAGCAGGCGAACTTTTATCATCTTCTCAAGAGACAGCTTCTGGGATGGAAGAGATGGCACGAATGGTGGATGTGGAGACTAACGAAGTAACTAAAGTCTCTTACAATGTTATGCAGATTAATTCCATCGCCGAAAAAATTAAAAAGCAGGCCGATGAATTGGCAGCAGACTTTAATAAGACGGAGGATCTGTCTAAACGCGGAGCCGAACTAATGTATTCTACCATTAACGGAATGTATGATGTTAGTATGCAAATTAATGAAGTTGCTGATGCTACCCAGAGACTCAAAGTTAGTTCCTTAAAAATCGAAGATATTCTTACTATTATGAATGGGATCGCCGAACAAACTACTCTTCTTTCCTTAAATGCCAATATTGAAGCGGCTCGAGCTGGTAACGCCGGGCGAGGATTTGCCGTAGTGGCTACGGAAATCAGTAAATTAGCAGTTCAATCAGCACAAGCAACTGAAGAAATTAAGCAAATTACTGGTACCACTCTACTTGATGTGGATAAAGTTTTGAACTCGACAGCAACTAGTTTAGCAATCGTACAAAAAGGCGCTGAAGAATCTAACACCGCTTCAGGAGAAATAGAAAATATAATGATTAATATTTATAAAAATTCAGAGCAGATCACAGAAATTTATCGAGTCCTCGAAAACTTAGTGGCAATGAATAACGCTATTATGGACGGAGCTAATAGTTTGGCTGGGATCGCCGAAGAAACTTCGGCCGGAACTGAAGAGATTGCCGCTACCACCCAAACCCAAGCCACAAATGTGGATAAAATTGCCGAACAAAGTCGAGCTTTGGAACAGATGGCTTTGGCTCTTGATCATCTGGTAAACCAGACCACCAGTTAATATAGCAAACCTTTATAAGTTTTTTATGAGTAATGATCATAAAATCAGCTTTATCTCTTTCAAAATTATAATTCTATTTCTTTTGTCCTAGAACACCCTCTTTTTCAATGACAATCTGCAAGGACAGGTAACAAAGAGCCACAATTACTTAATACTCACAGTAAAACGCAGTATTATGTAAAAAGTCCCGGATCCAAATTCTCAAAAAAACTGCTTGGACTCCCGGGATAAATAGTATATAATTTAAATGCCAATAAATATAACTCATAACAGTAAGTTTTTACAAGCAAGTAGTAATTATGTAATTCCTCATACCCTGAACTTCAAGCGTTGGCTTTAGGTGAAGGGAACACAAACATAAGCTGCTTATTGCAGTACATAAAAGCCGCTTATCCCCTGAGGCGAAAGGTTATAACCTTTTGGTTAAACCTAACGGTTAAGGGTAAAAGGGTCAACTGTCTATTATAATAGCAATCATTGATTGCTCAAATATTACCTTTTACTTTAATCTCAAATAACCGGATTCGTCTTTATGGGGAGGCGAATCCGGTTATTTATTTTTTCCAGGTAGTCGCTCACGCCGGCTACCGCCCTGATAAAAATTCAAAGCCGGGTGAGTCGACAAGCCCCAAAGGC
>DHOO01000127.1:1797-5669 GCA_002409975.1 Firmicutes bacterium UBA5388 | reverse complement strand
AATATCGAGAGCTATTTTCTAGGTAGTCGCTCACGCCGGCTGCCGCTAACACAGATGAAATTATGAATATTAATGCCGAATAAGACGACAAACCTCATAGAAATTCTCTAAATAGAAAAGGAGGGATATTATGCCATTAACAGCTGATCTCTTATCTCAAGCGAACCAAATCCGCCGGTCCCATGTGGGAGACGAGGTACACCTTAGAGGGCTAATTGAGATCTCTAATCATTGCCGCTGTAACTGTCTGTATTGTGGTCTAAGAAAAGATAACCGGAAAATTAGCCGTTACCGAATGACCACCAAAGAAATACTGATCTCCGCTCGGTTAGCCGTCGAATTTGGTTATGGAACTGTTGTTCTGCAAGCAGGAGAGGATCCGGAGTTTGCTCCAGAGGCGATCGCTACTTTAATTCAACAACTTAAAAACTTGGGTCTAGCGGTTACCCTCTCTCTGGGGGAGTGGGACCGTCAGACGTATCTCCTCTGGAAACAGGCGGGCGCCGACCGCTACCTAATGAGACACGAAACAGCCAACCCTAAACTGTATTCAACTTTAAAGCCAGGAAAAAAACTCCACGATCGACTGAAGAACCTGGAAACTCTTAGAGAACTGGATTATCAAATCGGAGCCGGTTTCATGATTGGGTTACCCGGCGATTATGATCCGGAGCATAGAGCGGATCTCGCTTTACTCGCGCGCCTTCAGCCTGATATGGTTGGCGTCGGTCCGTTTCTACCTAACCCCGATACCCCGTTGGGAAATTTTAAAGCGCCCACCATTGAAGAGGCCCTTTCGCTCTTAGCCAAAGTTAGATTAACCCTCCCTTCCGCTCATTTACCAGCCACCACCGCCCTGGAGACCCTCTGTCCTCAGGGACGCCGTTGGGGATTGGAAGCAGGGGCTAATGTCATCATGCCTAACCTCACACCTTGGCGCTATCAGCAGCACTATCAGCTTTACCCAGGAAAAGCTCAAATTAGAAGTCCGGTCGACAATCACCATACCTTAGTGAAGCTCTTGGAAGAACTGGACAGACCGCTAGGAAAAGGACCAGGACATAGTCTACTCAGGGAAAGGAGACAAAATGATGGACAAGCAAACCGCATGGATTAATGAACAAAAAATTTGGGATCTTTTGGAGGAAGGTCGCCTCAAAAAAAACTATAGGGAAATCCTGAAAAAGGCCTCTACCGCCAAAGGATTATCTCCTCTGGAAGCCGCCGCTTTGCTACAGGCCCCGGATAACGAACTGTGGGACGAAATCTTTAAAACAGCCCGCCGGGTAAAGGAGGAAATTTATGGCCACCGGATCGTGCTCTTTGCTCCGCTGTATATTTCTGACTATTGCATAAACTCCTGCCTTTATTGTGGTTATCATCAGCAAAACCAAACCAAAAGGCGACGGCTCTCCCAACAAGAGATTGAAAATGAGGTTCAACTTCTGGAGGAAATGGGACATAAAAGATTGGCGGTGGAATGCGGAGAAGATCCGGTTAACGCCCCCCTTGACTACATTTTAGAATCCATAAAAACGATCTACCGTGTGCGTAAAGCAAACGGAAATATTCGACGAGTCAATATTAATATTGCCGCTACCACCATCGAGGATTACCGACAGCTAAAAGCTGCGAACATTGGCACCTATATACTCTTTCAAGAAACTTACCACCGTTCTACCTATGAACAAGTTCATCCTTCCGGGCCTAAACACGATTATGATTGGCATACCACCGCTTTTGACCGCGCCATGAAGGCTGGAATTGACGATGTAGGAGCGGGAGTCCTCTTCGGGCTTTATGATTACCGCTTCGAAATTCTGGCTCTGCTTCTCCACGCCGCCCATTTAGAGGAGGTCTTTGGCGTTGGACCCCACACCGTCTCTGTTCCCCGACTACGGGCGGCGACCGGGGTTGACTTGTCAGCTTTTCCTTTAGTCACCGATCAGCAATTCCGGAAGATTGTCGCCATTATTAGATTAGCTCTTCCCTATACCGGTATGATCCTCTCCACCAGGGAGGAACCGAGCTTACGCCGGGAGGTAATCTCCCTCGGCATCTCACAGGTGAGCGCCGGTTCATGCACCGGTGTGGGCGGCTATAGTCACAGAAAGAATGGGGTCAGCCAACCTCAGTTTGAAGTGGCCGATCGGCGTACGATGCCCCAAGTCTTGGAGGAGCTAACCGCCGACGGTTATATCCCCAGTTTTTGTACAGCCTGTTACCGCCAAGGTCGAACCGGAGACCGTTTCATGAGTCTGGCCAAGACCGGAGAGATCAAGAAAGTATGCGCTCCCAATGCCATTCTCACCTTTCAAGAATATCTTCTGGACTACGCTCCGGAACTTACCCGCATTAAGGGTCAAGCCGCCATTGAAAAAGAGTTGCGCCAGTTACCTCCGGAAATCAAAGACGAAGTGAACGCCAGGCTTCAAAGGATTAATGAAGGAGAACGGGACCTTTATTTCTAAAAAAAGAAAGGTTAATAATTTGATTATGCAATTTCTTAAATTGAGGAGGAGAAGCGATGCCCGGATTAAACGAAACCCCAACCTCATCCCGGTTCCGGATCGCCATTGTGGGAAGGCGAAACACCGGCAAATCCAGTATCCTTAATGCTTTAACCAACCAATCAGTTGCTCTGGTTTCAGAGGTAGCCGGCACCACCACCGACCCGGTAAGTAAAAGCATGGAACTTTTTCCCCTAGGTCCTGTTGTTTTCATTGATACCGCCGGTATTGATGATTTTGGTCTGTTGGGAGAAATGAGGGTAAAACGAACCTACGAAATACTACACCGGATTAACCTGGTTGTCCTGGTGCTCGATGGTCAGTTTGCCCCTTCAGAGTGGGAAAAGAAGATCCTAACAATTATCAAGGAGAAGAACCTTCCCGTCGTTGGGGTAATTAATAAGGTGGATGCCCCAAATTACAATAGCGTTAAAAAAAAGACCTGGGAAGAAGAACTCGGTATTGACCTGGTTGAAGTCTCAGCCCTCACTGGTCGGGGGATTGATGATTTAAAGGCAGCGCTCATCCGTAAGGCCTCCTATGCTGATGAGAATCGGCCTCTGATCTCCGATCTGATTAATCCGGGTGAGTTGGTAATACTGGTTGTCCCGATCGATAACGCCGCCCCTAAAGGTCGATTAATTCTCCCCCAACAACAAGTAATCCGCGAACTTTTGGACCACCAAGCCATCGCGGTAATAACCGGCGACAACCAGTTAAAACCGACCCTCAACAATCTAAAGTCCCAACCGGCGCTGGTGGTTACTGACTCTCAAGTTTTTGGTCCGGTCTCAACCATCATTCCGCTGGAGATTCCATTAACCTCTTTTTCGATTATTATGGCTCGTTACAAAGGAGATCTAAAAACGCTGGTCAAAGGGGCAAAAGCTGTAACCGGCTTAAAACCGGGAGACCGCGTCTTAATCGCCGAAGCCTGTACCCACCATCGTCAAGCGGACGATATCGGCACCGTTAAAATTCCCCGCTGGCTACAGAAGAAGGTAGGAGGCAATCTGGATTTTAATTGGTGCGCCGGTTTTGATTTCCCTCCGGACTTAGCGAGTTATAAGTTAATTATCCATTGCGCAGGCTGCATGCTAAGCCGAAGGGAGATGCTCTACCGGATCTCCCTGGCAACGGCGGAACAACTTCCCATTATTAATTACGGAGTTTTAATCGCCTATCTTCACGGTATTCTACCTCGGGCACTCTTACCCTTCAGGGAATTATCTCACCCTTTGTAATAAAGATAACATGTTAAGAAATAGTCTAGTCTCTACCTTTTATGTTGTTCAAGCACATGTTTAATTGAAAAGGTTTCTTCAGAAACCAGACGATTCCTTAGGTAAATAAATGTCGGGG
>DHOO01000127.1:727-1552 GCA_002409975.1 Firmicutes bacterium UBA5388 | reverse complement strand
CTGGCTACTGAACACACACGGAAAGGCGCCGAAAATCAGAGTCGGATGATCGAGAAGCATCATTGATTTTCTAGACTAATTGAGGAGGGCTGTATATGAAAGAGATTAAAAAGGTTCGGTCATACTTAGTCATTGTATCTTTATTCCTTTTTATGGTGGGTGTTTCCACATTAACCGCTCTTGCGCAGGAGCTAACAGAATTTAAGGCTGATTTTACCACGGTTGAAGCTAAAGGCAAAATCATTTCAGGAACAATCTATATAAAGGGAGATAAAATCAGACAAGAAGTAGAGGAAGATGGAGGCACACTAGTGACGATCTTAAGGCTTGACCGGAAAGTATCTTGGATCTTAATGCCGGATAACAAGTATATGGAGGTCTCGCTTCCGTTCGACCCTAACCAACCGCAGAATCAAGACTTTGAAATGGCAACGATTGGTCAGGAAAAAATTAATGGCTACGACTGTGATATCATTCAGTACACTTATAAAAAGAAATCCTTAGGAGTTCTTAAACAGTGGGTAGCGAAAGAATTAAAATATGCCATCAAGATCGAAAGCCTGGATTCTAAAGGAAAAGTAACCAGTACCACCGAGTATAAGAATATTTCCCGGGGAATACTGGATGATTCCCTGTTTGAGCTTCCAAAAGGGTATAGTAAGTTTTCTTTATTTGGAAAGTAATACCTTATAAATTTTGAGGATCATTTTTGTTTCTTAGAACCTTATTAACCATATTGGCGCCCAACAATCGAAAAGAGCTAAAAAAGAGGCTATCCCGAAAAATAACAGGGACGGCTTCTTTGTGTTGTATCCTTTTTAAAAG
>DHOO01000127.1:0-500 GCA_002409975.1 Firmicutes bacterium UBA5388 | reverse complement strand
TCAAAAGGCAACGCAAAAAGCCCGGAACTGAATATATCTTGACTTTTTGCTTAGAGGGCGCGAAAAAACCAGTCTATTTGCTTTAAAAATATTATGTAAACAAATATATCTCTTCTATCCTTTCGTATGCTTAAAATCCCAGCTAAATACGATATTATATCATGGTCGACAACTATAAACCCTTCTGGTATAATGCATCAAGTCAGCGGCCCCCAAGACCCGATATCCCAAAACCAACTGGTCAAGCATGGGAAAGATACCGGCACGCACAAGCTGCGCGAAAATCTTACAAAGGGGTAATGTGACTATGAAGCTAAGAAATAAATGGATTATGAAGGTAATAACCTATGGTTTCCTATTAATCAATCTGTTGGTGAGTACCTCTCCGGCTTATGCCTGGACTTACAATGTCCAGTGGGGCGACTCTCTGTTCAAATTATCAGAACGTTATGGTACACAGGTAAATGAACTCAAGAACGCCAACAAGCTTTCGTCTGATA
>DHOO01000025.1:18804-18964 GCA_002409975.1 Firmicutes bacterium UBA5388 | reverse complement strand
TGAAACGGCCAATCCCTTTTTAGGGAAGTTCAAAGAGAGTTTAGCCCAGATCGAGCAGGAATTGGCCCAGGCCCGCAAGACATATATGGATGAGCATCCGGTCATCCAGAAGTTGTTGGCGGGAAGGGAAGAGTTGTTACGTAATATGGAGCTGGAGAAG
>DHOO01000025.1:0-18566 GCA_002409975.1 Firmicutes bacterium UBA5388 | reverse complement strand
CCGGCCAGATTGAAGTGGCCGGACTGGAAGCAAGGTTCTCCGCCTTGAAAAAGGTATGTGACGACTTTGGGAAAATGGTCGCGGAGCTACCTGATAGTATGCTACAGTATGGAAGGCTCTTACGGGAACAGAAGGTAGCGGAGCAGGTCTATATGCTGCTTGTTACCCAATTGGAACAGGCGAAGATTTCCGAGGCGAAAGAAGAGAATGTGGTCATTCAAGTAATCGATCCGCCGGTGGCGCCACACAAGAAGCATTCACCATCGACTGTCACCAATATGGCCATTGCCGGACTATTAGCTTTATTTCTTGGCGTCTTCTGGGCATTTTTCCGGGAATACCTAAGTAATTATAAAGAAGGGATGGCTAGTAAAGCGGATTTTTAGAGTTTGAGATTCTGTTCCATATTTATATAAGATGTTTTAGGAGCCTGTTTAATTTAAAAAGCTTTATTTGCGGAGATTTATTCTCCGCTTTTTTGTTTTAAAGAAGTAGATTAAAGGAATAGTACATTTTCATTGTAAGTTTATAACAAAATTTGGTTTAGAGAATTGCAAAGATGAGAATTTTATGATATTCTTGTTCTGCAAATTTTTGATCTTGGGCTTGGGGAAAAAGTAAAATTAGTGAAATAATATGAAAGAGAGTGGTGAGATGATACCTTATGCCAGAAGAAAAAGCATTCTTGAGTTAATGCATTCTAAAGAAATTGTCTATCTAGATGAGATAAAAGAAAAGACCAATGTATCTTTAGCCACAGTGCGTAGGGATTTAAAGACATTGGCCAGGGAGGGCCAGGTTGAACTGCTATCAGGTGGGGCAGCAAAATTGATCATAAGTATTGCTGAAAAATCGTTAGAAGAAAAGATTAATCTTAATAAAGAAGAAAAAGAAATAATCGGTAGTTACGCGGCGACTCTTGTCGGTGACGGTCAGTTTATATTTCTAGGGCCGGGAACCACGGAAAATCATATTATAAAACATTTAAAAGGTAAAAATGTAACAGTGGTAACAAATGGAGCTTTTCATATTAATGAGTTGCTAAGAAATAAAATAAACTCCATCATACTAGGCGGTTATGTCGAGACGGATATTGCGGTTCTGGTGGGACCGGTGGCCTTAAACCAAGTAGCTACTATGAACTTTGACAAGTGTTTTATCGGCGCTTCAGGCATTACGTTTGACCGGGGAGTGTCAACCTCCAATATTGATGTTGCTGAGATTAATAAGATTGCGATTAAGAACTCAAGAGAAGTATATTTTATCGGTGATTCTACGAAAATCGGTAAAAATTCGAGGTATACGTTTGCCCAAATTGATGAGGAGAAGAAGCTTATTACCACTCAAAAGGCAAGTAACAAGAATCTCGATTCTAAAAAGGTGATCGTTATCGAATAAAAACGTCGTCTAAGAAGGCAGCCGGTGAGCTGGTTTTCGCAGCATTTGGATTGTGTGGATCAATCCAAATGATTTTTTTTACAAAAAACGATAAAAAATATGAAATAATATTGACATATTTTAAAAATAAATGATATAATATGATCACTAAGTTACAAATAAATTAAAAAGGAGCTGAGGAAATGAGAAGGTTGACTTCAGGTTTGTTCTCAATTATGCTTGTAATTTTATTAGTGTCGTGTTTTACTTTTGCAACAAGCGCCAAAGATGGCGATGCGAAGATTCCAAAAGCAATTCAAGGCAAAGCGATAAGAATGGCTTTGATCAAAGAATGGGGCACAGGGACTCATATGATCACGCATATTAATGGTGCTAGGGCGGAAGCTAAGAGATACGGGATAGACCTTAGCGTAGTTGATGCCAATAACAATTTAGCAAAAATGTCGGAAGCAATTGATAATGCTGTTACCAATAAGATGGATGCAATTTTAATTTCCCATGGTAAGGCGGATGCTTTGCAAGATGCGGTCGTTAGGGCGTTAAAGGCGGGTATACCTATTATTGTCTTTGATAATGACTTTGATGTCTCTTATGAAATCCATCGTGGGAAGTTAATCTCCCTTGACCAGTATGATTTAATGATGGGTTTACTCTCCCAGATGTCGTTAGTTCAAGAATTAGATGGAGAAGGAAATGTTGTTTATAATCGGGTAGCCAATTGTCCGCCGACAGATAAAAGGCATAGGATTTGGGAAGGAGGAATTCTGCCTACATATCCGGGAATAAAAGTAGTTAATACTATTGACCTTGGAACCGATAATCCAATGCCTAAAGCGCAGACTGCTTTAGAGACTTTATTGACAACCAAGAGTAATATTGATGCGGTCTATGCGGTTTGGGACGAGTATGCTAAAGGCTTTTATAATGCTATTGTCGCTTCGGGTAAAAAAATACCATTGTACTCTGTTGATATTTCCGATCAAGATCTAGCCATGATGCAAGAGCATCCGGAGATTTGGCGATCATCCGCAGCGGTGGATTCGACAATTGTCGGACAAGTTCAAATTCGTTTAGGCTTAAAGGCAATTGCTGGCGAGAAACTGCCTAGATATTATTCGTTAAAACCCGTTCTCATCCGTGCTGATGATTTGCCTCCCAAAAAACAAAAACGTGTTACCATGGCTGATTTAGGCGATTACTATGAAGGCTGGGGTTATACAACAGATTTCCTAGACGACTGGATGCTAGCTTTAGAGCAAAGTCTCAAGTCAAAAGGCAACAAGAAATAAATTAATTGAGGGTAACACACAATAATTTAAAGCTTGTTGACTCTGTCGACAAGCTTTAAAAACTCTAAGAAAAGAGAAGATCCTTATCTAAAATATGCGAGGATGACTATCATGCTGAAAATGAAAGGTATTACCAAAACTTTTCCAGGTGTGAAAGCTTTAGAAAATGTTGATTTTGAGGTTGGCTCAGGAGAAGTTCATGCCTTGATCGGAGCTAATGGCGCTGGGAAAAGCACGTTAATGAAAGTGTTGGCAGGCGCCTATGGCGGTTATGAAGGAGATATCTTTATTAACAACCGGAAGGTTACAATAAATAATCCAATTGACGCCAAACATAATGGGATTGTCATCGTTTATCAAGAAGTCGATACTGCGCTGGTTCCACATTTGACGGTAGCGGAGAATATAATGATGGATTATATCATTCAGCAAAAAAATGTCTTTATGAATTGGAAAAAAATTAGGAGATTCGCCAAGCAAGAAATAGAGGCGTTGGGCCTGGATATTAATGTCAACCGATTGGTAAGCGGGCTTTCACTCTCTGAAAAACAAATGGTCTTAATTGGACGGGCTTTTTTTCATAAGGCTAAATATTTGATTCTTGACGAGCCAACTGCCCCTTTAAGTGTGGAAGAGACAGAAAAGTTGTTTGAGATTGTAAGGAAAATAAAAAACGAAGGAATCAGTGTTATTTTCATATCCCATCGCTTAGATGAAATATTTAAAATATGCGAAAAGATTACAGTACTGAAAGACGGTAAAAATGTCGGTACTTTTAACACAGAAGATCTGACTATTGATCAAGCTGTTGAGAAAATGTTAGGAAGGAAACTGGAGAATACTTATCCTAAGGTCGAGGCAGTGGCTGGTGATACTCTTTTGGAAGTGAGGGACTTATCAGGAACAGGAGGAGTAAAGAACGTTAACATCAAAGTCAGAGCGGGGGAAATTATAGGTTTAGCTGGGCTAGTCGGTGGGGGTAAAACTGAATTATGTAAGTTGCTGTTTGGCGAAGGGAAGATCACAGATGGTAAAATTATTCTGGAGGGCAAAAATACCACACCGAAAACTCCTACCGATGCTGTGGAAAACGGATTAGCATTGGTGCCTGAAGAAAGAAGAAAAGAAGGTATTTTCGTAAATGAAACAGTGGAAACCAATATTACATTGCCAACATTAAAAAGCTATTGCCGGGGCATTTTTATGAACAAAGGCAAAATCAAAAAAGTTTCCTGTGAAAACATAAAAAAGGTAGGTATTAAAACACCTGGTGAAAAAGAACTGGTTAGGAACTTAAGCGGTGGTAATCAGCAGAAGGTTGCGATTGGCAAGTGGCTGTTATCTGTAGCAAAAGTATTTATCTTTGATGAGGCGACAAAGGGTGTAGATGTCGGCTCAAAGGCGGAAATTTACGAACTAATCGGCGGTTTAGTCAAGCAAGGGAAAGGCGTTATTTATGCCTCCTGTGAATTTAGTGAGATCCTAGGGTTAACCGATCGGGTTTATGTTATGTATAACGGTACAATAGCAAAAGAACTCATTACAAAAGAGACGACAGAGGAAGAGCTTCTATACTATTCGGCTGGAGGTGGACTAAATGGGGAGTAATGGGAAAAAATTTGATTTATTTAACTTCTTATATAAATATGGAACGATTATTGTAATATTGGCGGCGGTGCTCTTTTTCTCTCTCACATTGGAAAATTTCATGAACTTTAGTAATATAACAAACATATTTAGATCGGTATCTATTGTTGCGTTAATAGGACTGGCAATTACTATGTCCCTCACTATCAGTGGCTTTGATCTATCGGTAGGAGCTATAGCTGGATTCGCGTCTGTAATTGCCGCCAAATTTATGGTTGTGTGGGAAATGGGACCCATACCGGCTATTATTGTACCGTTACTTGTAGGGATATTGATTGGATGTGTTAATGCCTTTTTCATAATTAAAATGAACATCGCGGATATGCTAACAACCCTCTCCATGATGTTTCTTTTGACCGGTATTTCTATTACCTTCCAAAATGGATCAGCGATCTATAATTTTATGCCCCTTCCTAATCTTGGGGGGATCGCCCCCGGAACGATGAGTAAAGCTTTTTTATACATCGGGCAAGGTAAGATTCTTAATATTCCTGTTCCGGTAATCATCATGCTGGTGGTAGCTATTTTGGCCCATTTATTCTTAAACCAGACGAAATATGGAAGATATCTCTATATGATTGGTAGTAATGAGGAAGCGGCGAAACTTTCGGGAATTCCCATTAACAGATATAAATTAATCGCCTATATGATGTCAGGATTTATTGCCGCGTTAGGAGGCCTTGTTCTTGGTGCGCGTTTGGGGTCGGGGGAGGTTAATGCAGGGGCTCCTTATTTGATGGATGCGGTAGCAGCCGCTTACATTGGGTTTTCGGTATTTGGCATTGGTAAGCCAAATGCCTTCGGAACCTTAATCGGCGCATTATTAATGGGCGTTTTGTTAAATGGGTTAATTATGATGGATTTTCCTTATTATTCACAGGATATTGTAAAAGGTATTGTCTTAGTTCTAGCTTTAAGTCTTACTTATTATAAACGAAAGGAGTAATTGAAATATTATGGATAAATACTATGAATTAACAGAAGATAAGGTTGTTAAATATGTAAATGAGAAAATTGACTTTTTCTCTGATGATGCGGTTTATAAATGCAGTGAAATTGGAGATGGTAACCTTAACCTGGTATTTAGAGTTAAGGATACCAAAAACAATAAGAGTATCATTGTTAAACAAGCTTTACCTTATGTTAGAGCTGCGGGTGATGATTGGCCACTTGATATTGGGCGCGGCGCTATTGAGAATAAAATTCTTAAATTGGAGTATGAATTAACCGATGGACTAGTGCCTAAAGTTTATTTGTTCGATGATGAAATGTGCTGTACGATTATGGAAGATCTCCACGATTATATTATTATGCGTTATGGACTGCTAAACCTTGAAATCTACCCTAATTTCGCCGAGCAGATTACCGATTTTTTAGTTAAAACTCTATTGTTAACCTCTGATGTTGTTATGGAACATAAAGAGAAGAAAAATAGAGTAAAAGAATTTATAAACCCGGAGCTTTGTGAAATCACGGAAGAATTGGTCTATACCGAACCATTTAATATCGGTGGACGTAATGATATGGAAGATTTTTTGGTTGATTTCCATAAAAAAGAGTTAGTTGAAGATGATGAGTTAAGATTAGAAGTTGCTAAGTTGAAATTTGATTTTATGAACAATGCGCAAGCCTTATTACATGGGGACGTACATACGGGGAGTATTTTTGTCAATCAAAAGTATACAAAGGTGATTGATCCGGAATTTGCTTTCTATGGACCGATGGCTTACGATATTGGCGCCTTGATTGCCAATCTAGTCATGAACTATCTCTCGACTGATGCCAGACTGGAAGATGGGTCAGCAAAAGACCGGCACCTTAATTATTTACTAAAAACAATGGGTGAAGTAATCGACTTATTTAAAGTAAAAAGCTTAAAACTCTGGGATGAAGTGGTAACCGATCAGATGGCAAAAGTACCGGGTTTTAAAGACTGGTATATAAATGATGTTATTGTTAATACCGCAGGGGTGACTGGTTGTGAGATGATCAGACGGACGGTGGGGTTTGCTCATGTAAAAGACCTTGATGGAATCCCTGATGATGCGAAGAGAGAAAAAACGAAGAAGAAAAATATTTTATTGGCTAAAGAATTTATCAAGAATAGGCATAAAATAGTTACCGGAAAAGATTATATCAAGCTAGTAAAAGAGAATCGCGTGTATTGAAGGGACACCTAAGGATACAAGTTTCACCCCATAGCAGAGATGTGGAATAACGAGAAACCAAAGTTTATAGAGTGAGGGAGTATGAAGATGCTGATGACTGTAATACCAGCTAAGCTTAATGAAACCAAGGATAAACTAATACTGATCGATCAAACTTTATTACCAAATGAAGAAAAGTTTCTAGAATTAGATAGAGCTGAAGACATCTGGGAAGCAATAAAAAAATTAAGGGTAAGGGGAGCGCCGGCCATTGGGATTGCGGCTGCCTTTGGTCTCTACGTGTGTAGTCGAAAATCTCAAGCGACTAATGTGGCTGATTTTAAAAAAGAATTTGTAGAGATCAAAGATTATCTGGCTACCTCAAGACCGACTGCGGTCAATCTATTCTGGGCGCTTGAGCGGATGATGAAAAGGTTCGAGCGTGAAGAGGATAAAACTGTAGCTGAGATTAAAGCAGCGTTACTGGATGAAAGTGAAAAAATTTTGGCTGAAGATCAAGCAATGGGAAAAGCGATTGGAGCATATGGTTTATCTTTGCTAAAACCGGAAATGGGTTTATTAACCCATTGTAATGCAGGTGGGATTGCAACCTCTGGTTATGGGACAGCCTTGGCGCCTATGTATTTGGGGCATAAAAAAGGGTATAATTTTCAGGTGTACGTGGATGAAACCCGGCCCTTGCTACAAGGTTCAAGGTTAACGGCTTATGAGTTAAATAAAGCAGGAATTGATGTTACGGTGATCTGTGATAATATGGCTTCTTTAGTGATAAAAGAAGGCAAGATCGATGCCGTGCTTGTGGGCTGTGATCGTGTAGCCGCTAATGGTGATACAGCCAATAAAATAGGCACTTCTGGGGTGGCGATTCTGGCTAAAGAATATAATATCCCCATGTATATTCTGGGACCAACTTCAACCATTGATCTCAATACACCGACCGGGGCGGAGATTGTCATCGAACTCCGTGATGAGAATGAAATTGGCAAAGGGTTTGGGGTAAAGACAGTGCCGACCGGGGTTAAAGCTTATAATCCGGCTTTTGATGTAACCGAGGCGGAATATATTACCGCGATAATTACGGAAAAAGGGATTATAAGGCCTCCTTATAGAGAGAACCTCAGAAAGTTGTTTGCAGAGGAGGATGAATAAAACGGAAACCTATTTTAATGAAGAACAGATGAGAAAAGAGATTTGTTCTGTTGGACAGAAATTATATGATAAAGAGTATGTGGTAGCAAATGATGGTAATATCTCTGTCAAAATTAATGCTCAGCAAATTATTCTCACGCCGACTGGGGTAAGCAAAGGTGGTATGACTCCGGAGAGCCTTGTAAAAATGGATCTGGATGGAAGAGTGCTTACTAAGGGAGCGCATCCTTCTTCTGAAGCGAGAATGCATTTGCAAGTATATAGATTGAATCCAGAAGTAAAAGCGGTTGTTCATGCTCATCCTCCCCTTGCCACAACTTTTGCTGTGGCAAGGATTCCTCTTGATCGTCCTCTGCTGGCGGAGGCGATTGTTAACTTAGGAGTTGTGCCGGTCGCCAATTATGCATTGACCGGAACCGAAGAAGTGCCAAAGGCCATTACTCCTTTTGTTAAAGACTACAATGCGGTGCTCTTAGCAAATCACGGTCTACTTACCTGGGGCAAGGATCTGACTCAAGCTTTTTTTAGAATGGAATCAGTTGAGCATTACTGTAAGATTATCTACTATCTTAAGCAAATCGGTCCCCCTGTAGAACTGGATTCGGAAGAAGTGGAAGAGTTAATTGATATCAGGAAGAAACTGGGAATTAATGCCGGCGGGATACCATCAGTGAGGTAATACGGAAAGGGGTGGTGTCAAATCAAGGGTCAAAGTTTGAATGTATTAGCGGTGGGGGATCCGGCAACCGATGTTTACGTAGAAAAAGGGAATAATTTTCTCGGAAGATTTGAAAAGCAAACAGGTATTCATGTCATCTTTAATATTGTAAAGTGGTCTGAATATTATTCAACTTTATTAAAATCGTTTCAAGAGTATAAATACGATATTATAATGGTGGCGGGACATTTATGGCTACATGAATTTGTAAATAAAGGCTATCTCCAAAAACTAAGTGGTGATTTTGAAGAAACTTATGATTATGAAGATATTTTACCTTCAATTCGTAGAGAAATAGAGCTTAATCATGATAAATACTTAGTTCCGTCGTTTTGCGATGGCCATATTTTGCTTTACAGAAAATCTCAACTAAACCAAGAGCTAACTGAAGTTGTTTCAACTGATGACATGATTCAGGTTGTAAAGAATAATAGTGAGAAGCATAAAGAGACCTTTATCCTCAAAGCCCACCCTTCTGAAATATTTTTAGATTTCTTGCCATATTTACGTAATGAAGGGATAGACGCTTTTGACGGTAACGGCTTGCCGCTTTTTAACACCTCTGCGGGTTGTATTGCATTACAAAAATATATTGATATGAAAAAATACTGCGCAAAAGAGGTGGCGAGCTTCGGGAATGAGGAAGTGTTAGAGGCTATTCAAAGGGACCAATGTAAGTTGGGGGTTTCTTGGGGCGGACAATTAGGGCAAATTATGAATGAGCGGTGCCTAAATCCAGATGATATTGGCTTTGCCGCTCTTGAAACCTCTTGGAACGTAACCTGGTCCTTTGGGATCAATCATTTGTGTACGGATCAAGCAAGCGCGGAAAGATTGTTGCAATATCTTACTTCTAAAGAAATCGATCAAGTAGTAGGCGCTTATTGCGGGAACCCAACCCGACGCTCAAGTTTTCTGGCGGGGCAAAGGAAGTTTCGATGGTATCCTGTCTTACTTCAAATGCTGGAAAGAGCTAAGCCGCTGCCTCATTTACCCAATACAGGTCAATTAATTGGGAAGGTGACCGAAGAAATTGTCAAAGCATTTAATAATGAGCTCACTCCAGAACAAGCATTGGAGCAAGCGGCGCATAAGATAATGTTAGCATAAGAAGACTCTCCCTCATAAATGGATGTTTATCCTTGAAAGTTGGTAATAATTTGATATAATTTAATAGGTTTATTACTAAAAGACTCCTAATGGAGTTATTTTTTTGTAAGCCTCTCTTGCCCCAAAAGCCTTTTCTAAGTTGGTCAAATACAAGCTTAAGGTTATGCAATTCCCTAAGGATAGATAAAACCAGGGAGGGATTATTCTTGCTTACCATTAACCCGGAGATCTTCCGGGAGTATGATATCCGTGGGTTAGCGGAAGAGGATCTTAAACCGGAAGTCGTTTTTTTACTGGGTAGAGCCGCCGGGCACTATTTTCAGGAACATAATGAAGCTAAAGTTTTAGTGGGACGGGATAATCGTCTGAGTTCCGGGCGCATTCGCGACCATTTAGTGGCCGGATTGACCGCGGCCGGTTGTCAGGTAGTGGATATTGGAGAAGTGATCTCACCAATCCTCTATTACGCCCGTGAACTCTATAAAATTAATGCGGCGATGATGATTACCGCCAGTCACAACCCACCGGAATTTAACGGTTTTAAAGTGGCTTTGGGACCGGCGACCATTCATGGGGAAGAGATTAAAAAGCTTTATCATTTAATGGAGGAGCTTAAGCGGGAAGCGCCGATGGACATCTCTCCGGTTAGCGCAGAGCAAGTGGAAGCTCGAGAGCTGAATGAGGATTACCTGCGGATGCTGACGGAGAAGATCAAACTGGGACCCCGCAAGTTAAAAGTGGTAGTTGACTGCGGAAACGGGACCGCTTCTTTATTTGCCGAGCAGTTCTTAACCGGGCTGGGCTGTGAGGTGATACCCCTGTTCTGTGAGTCGGATGGGAGGTTTCCCCACCATCAACCCGATCCGGTGACCTCAGCAAATCTTGGCGCCTTACGGCAGACGGTTTTGACTGAAGGGGCCGATTTGGGTGTTGGCTTTGATGGGGATGGTGACCGTTTAGGGGTCGTGGATAATAAGGGGGAGATTATTTGGGGAGACCGGTTAATGATCCTCTATTGGCGGGAGCTCCTTCCCAAGTATCCTGGGACCACATGCATTGTGGAGGTCAAATGCTCTCAGGCGTTAGTGGAAGAGATCAAGCGGCTGGGCGGGAAGCCGATCTTTTATAAGACCGGTCATTCTTTGATTAAAGCCAAGATGAAAGAGGTGGGGGCGATCTTTACCGGAGAGATGTCGGGCCATATGTTTTTTGCCGATGAGTATTACGGCTTTGATGATGCTTTTTATGCCGGTGGCCGACTGCTCCGGATTCTTTCCCATGCGGATCAAACCTTAAATCAGATGCTGGCTGATGTGCCCAAGTATTACTCGACAGCCGAAACCAGAGTAGCTTGCGCCGATCGGGATAAGTTTAGAGTGGTAGAACGCCTCCGGGAAAATTTTCAACAGAGCCATGAGGTAATCGCGATTGACGGCGCGCGGGTGCTTTTTCCCGGAGGGTGGGGTCTGGTGCGCGCCTCCAATACCCAACCGGTGATTGTAGCTCGTTGTGAGGCTAAGACTGAACAAGAGCTGAAGGAGATTACTGAGATTTTAAAAGAGGCGCTGTGCGCCTTTCCCGAGGTGGAGAATTTTGAATGGGAGTATTAATGGCGGTAACCGGCGTGAATCGTTAGGTTTTTGGAGGAGGGGGAAAGATGAAATGGTACCCTTTGCTGTTTAATCCGGTTTATCAAGAGATCATCTGGGGTGGGCGGCAGTTATGGCGGTTGATGGGGCGGGAGGTTCCTTATGAGCGGACCGCAGAAAGTTGGGAGCTTTCTTCTCATCCCAAAGGAATTACTACTGTTGCTAATGGCCCTTTACAAGGAAAGACGCTTTCAGAGTTGATCAGGATTGATCCGGGGGGGTTTTTGGGGAAAGATAATCCGGAAGCAATATTTCCTTTATTAGTAAAGATTATCGGGGCCCAGCGGGATCTCTCCGTTCAGGTTCATCCTGATGATGAGGTGGGACGGAAACATGGCGTTCCGGGGAAGACCGAGGCTTGGTATATCTTATCGGCAGCAGAAAACTCCCGAATTATCTATGGGCTAAAACCGGGGGTTAATCAAGAACGGTTGGCGCTTGCCCTGGAGACCGGAGAACTTCTCTCTTGTGTCAATGAGATTCCGGTACAGGCGGGCGACTTTGTGCCGATTCCGGCAGGTTGTATTCATGCGTTGGGCGCTGGGATCTTGGTGGCTGAGCTTCAACAAAACTCCGACACGACCTATCGCTTGTATGACTGGGGACGCACTGACGCCGAGGGAAAACCCCGCCCTCTTCATCTGCAGGAAGGGCTGGAGGCGATCAATTGTGAATTGCCGCTGCCTGTGTCTTTTAAGCATAGCAGGGAAGAGGGTTTACTTTTTGACGATGAACATTTCACGATTAGCTGGCGTCGGGTGCAGGGAACAAGACAGATTCAGGCTGGCAGTTCCTTCTCGATTTGGACGGTGGTTGAAGGGAACGGTCTGGTGGCGGCGGGTGGGCAAGAGGCGCCGTTGGTTCAAGGGAGTTCAATACTCCTGCCGGCCGGGATAGGGGAGACGACCGCCACCGGGGAGTTTAGTTTTTTACTAACTTTACCGTCAATCAGATCTATCAATTAATGTGTGAACAATTAGGGGTTAACTTACGACCCCAATATGTAACTCCGCGACCGGGGGATATTAGACATAGTTTGGCTGATATCACTAAGGCGCGGAAATGTTTGGATTATCAGCCGGATTGGAATTTCACTAAAGGTTTTACGGAAGCTATCGAATGGTACCAAGAAAATTTATGATAGAAACAATTGTTTCAATGTATTTTAAGGATAATAGAAGGCATAAACGTCCACATAGTGGAGAAAGCTATATTGCTCATGAGGTGGCTTTAAAAATAGAAGAATTACTAGATAAATATTCAAATAGCAATGTTAAAGTTTTAATTATTCACTATTATGAAAAGGTAGCTTAAGGAGAAAACCTCCGTCACTGGGTAACCAGACGGAGGTTTTTCCATGTTGTTTGTAAATTGAAGGTGGGAAGATAGCCGGTTTTTCCTTGTTGATGGTCTTGGTTCTTAACAACAGAGAGTCCACCTGCTAAGGTCAGCTCATAATTGGGGTAGAATTTGGTGGCGGCGATTTTTACAGTAGTGGTCGTTTCGATTATCCCGGTTAAAAAGACTAGGGTCTGTCCTTCGGTATGAACCCATTTATCACCTAATTCACCTTCGCCATGGCGCTCCCGGTTAAAAGCAAAGTTCCAGCGCCGGGAAGGAGAGGGGTTATACACTAACTCGAGGTTTAGACGCTCGGCATCGGGTCCCAGCGGGTCGCCGATTAAACGGTCTTGGTATGTATAGGTTAAATCCTGATTTAAGCCGGTGTAGGTAAATTGGGCAATTAAAGTATAGTCCGCGTAGAACTCCAGGGCTTCGAGGTTGAAGGGCCGCCGCCACTCGATTCCGCCCTGGCAGCCGATGCGCCAAGGGTTGTCGTCGGGAGCGGCAAAAGCGAGTTTGCCATTTTTAAATTCCATTCCGGGCTGGTCATCGGCGAGGTATTCTAGATATACTTGGCAGTTGGGGTTGGGTCGCCAGACCAGATCGGCGGCCATTAGGATATTGGCGGTGCTATTTAAATTAGGGGTGTCGGAGACCGAAATTCCTAAGTGTTGGTAGGCATAAACCGGGATCAAGGGTAAAGGAAGATAGAAAAACCAGGGAGCTCGGTTATTTAAGAGAGCGGTCTCAGTGAAACCAAAGGTGAAAGGGCCGAAGTCATATGTGATTCTTTGTCCCAGGAGCGCCTGTTTACCGGTCTCGGGAACTAAGGCGTAAAATTTATGGTAATTGAAAGTTCGCCACTGAAGGTGATAAGCAAGTTGGTCGTAACCTTCGGCGGTCAGCCCCGTCCCTAAAGGACCAAGAATCAGGTGACCGTTGCGTCCGGGACCATAGGTCAGAATTTTACGTCCCAGGCTTAAGCTTAGAGGACCAAACTCCCAATCGCCATAAGCCTCTTTTATTCCCCAGACTTTATTTGCGTGCAGGTCCGCGCTTAGCCAGGGAGAAAACCGCAAGTAAAAGTGGTCGGTGGTAAGATCTGTCTTCTTCATTAGGGTCAAACCATCATTATTAAGCGCGCCGGTGACTTCCATGGCGCCGGTTGGGCAAGGAAAAACCATCAGGAGCATCAATCCGATGCTCAGCAGTAACAAATTTTTACGCATTGCAACCTCCTAAAAACTCATTTCCAGCTTACTTTACCTAAGACGGCAATCTCCGGAAGAAAAGAGATAGCGCCGGACTGGCGCCCGGCATTTGCAATTCTTGATAAGCTTAGAGAGAGGGTGACTTGATCGGAGACGCCCAAATATTTAGTGGCGGAAAGAACCAGTCGGTCGGTGGTTTCTACGACGCCGGTGAGAAAGACTGCGGTCTGCCCTGGTTGATAAGTCCATTCGTCACCAATCCGGCCTTCTCCTTTTCTTTGACGCGAAAAAGCAAATCCGTATTGCCAGGGGCCTTCGTTGGTAGTGGTTAATTCCAGGTTAAGTTGGTCGGCGTCCGGACCTAATGGGCCGCCAAGCAGTTGTCCTTTGTAGGTGTAGTTAAAAAAGGGCTCGTTATGAGTATAGGTGAACTGATTGATTCTGGTATACTCGGTATAAAACTTGATTCCTTTGAGGCCTAAAGGTCGATCCCACTCGGCGCCGCACTGGTAGCCTACTTTCCAGGGGGAGCTATCCCTGGCCGGAAGTTGCCATGAGCCGTCTTGTAAATAAGGGAAGGGTTGGCTATCAATTAAATAACCCGCATAGATTTGCATCCCGGACCATAGTCTTAAGGTTAGATCGAACTGCGCTAAGAGATTAAGAGCCTGATCCGCCTCAGGTAAATCCAGGCAGTGCTCGGCAATTGCTTGATAAAGGCCTACCGGGATGAAGGGGAGAGGCAGATAATAAAAGCCGGGAATATTTTCTCTGGCTAAAGCGGTTTCGGTAAAACCAAAGGTTAAGGGGCCCAAGTCATAGGTGGCTCTTTGTCCTAAGAGCAGGCGAAAATCGGTGGCCGGAACCCAGGCATATATTTTTTTGTAGTTAAGTTTTTTGGTGGCAAACGAGTAGCTAAGTTGATCCAGACCTTCGGCTGTTAACCCTTCTCCTAACGGATTAAGGATGGGGAAGGCATAGCGCCCGGGTCCGAAAGATTGTAGTTGTCGGCCAACGGTGAGATGAAAGCGACCGATGGCTAAATCTAAACCAGCCTCCTTCAGCCCGAAGGAGGTTGCTTTCTGTTCTGTATATAACCAGGGGGAAAAGAAGAGAGAAAAAGGCCCAAGTTTAAATTGGTTCTCACTGAGCAGGGTTAAACCGCGTTCATTTAACTGGAAAAGAACATCACCGGCTAGGGTTGTTTTTGGTGAAAAAGCAAACAAAAAAAATAAAGCGATAATTAGTTGGTAAAAAGTTTTGTAGGGAGCCGGTTTCCGGATCATGATGTGTATACCTCCGTAATTAAATAATTAGCAAAAATAAATACAATAGTTAAACAGAATGAGTTCTTTGTCCACTGGCGTGAAGATGGTAGACAAAAATAGATTTCGCCAGATAGCTTGGAAAACCTCCTGGATATTCTAAAATTTTAAGATGAACAAAAGGAGTCTAGCAGGTAGTTGTTCAGGCTGACTACCACTTGCATACATGAAGTTATGATAATTAAAGCCAGGCGCGAAGGTATTCTTTTCAGCAGTAAGATAAAAAGTTCTCGACGAAGGTTGGAAAGAAAGATTTTAGGGTCAGTTTTTTGCTTCTTATCCTAACCTAGCTACCCTCAGCATAGATTGGAAGGGGGGTGTTAATTAGTGATCGATGGTGTACAGGTGAAATGTCTAAGAGTAATCCCCGATGAACGGGGAAGACTGATGGAAATTTTACGCCGGGATGACCCATTCTTTCGCGGGTTTGGTCAAGTTTATTTAACCACAGCTTACCCTGGTGTGGTTAAAGCTTGGCATTATCATGCCAAACAGTATGACAATTTCGTGGTGCTTACTGGTATGATGAAAGTGGCGCTCTTTGATGACCGAGAAGATTCACCGACGAGAGGAAAGGTCGACCAATTTTATTTAGGCGACTATAATCAACAGTTACTGCAGATTCCTCCTGGGGTTTATCATGGGTTTAAATGTGTGAGCGCCTATGAAGCATTGGTCCTCAACTGCCCCAGTGAACCCTATAATCATGAAAACCCCGATGAGTACCGGTTACCGCCGCATGCTTCTTCGACGAAGATGAAGATCCCCTATGATTGGGGGAGAAAAGACGGTTAAAGGAGGGAGGTTAAACTTTGCGTTTATTGGTGACAGGCGGAGCCGGTTTTATTGGCAGTAATTTTATCCGTAATTATCTCCGGCGCCACCCTGACGAGGAAGTGATTAATGTTGATCTCTTGACGTACGCTGGGAATGTGGCAAATATGGAGGGCTTTTCTTCGCACCCTGGATATGCCTTTATTCATGCCGATATTAATGAGCGAAAACAGTTGGAAGAACTTTTTCAAAAAGGTATTGATGTGGTGCTTAATTTTGCGGCTGAGTCCCATGTGGACCGGAGCATAGAGGCGCCGTTAATTTTTGCCGAGACTAATATCCGGGGGACTCTTAATCTACTGACTTTAGCACACCGGTATGGAGTTAAGAAGTTTGTGCAGATCTCCACTGATGAGGTTTATGGCACGCTGGGGAGAAGAGGATTATTTTCTGAAGAATCACCGTTAGCGCCAAGTAGTCCCTATTCTGCCAGTAAAGCAGGAGCGGATTTGATGGCCAGGGCTTTTTATACTACATATGGGCTACCGGTCGTGATTACGCGCTCGTCCAATAATTACGGCCCTTATCAATTTCCTGAGAAACTGATTCCGTTAGCTTTGATTAATGCCTTGCAGGAGCGACCGATTCCGATTTATGGAGATGGACAGCAGATCCGGGATTGGATTTACGTGGAGGATCATTGTCAGGCGGTGGAAATCCTTCTTCACCGGGGAACACCCGGGCAGGTCTATAATATCGGGGCGGAGACCGAAAAGACTAACTTGGAGGTAGTGCGGAGTATCCTTAAAAATTTGGGTAAAAGTGAGAGCCTGATCCGGTTTGTGCAGGATCGACCGGGACATGATTGGCGTTACGCTTTGGAGGTTAGTAAAATTAGAAACGAATTAGGTTGGCAACCGGAGATTGATTTTGAGCGGGGATTGGAAAAGACGATCGCTTGGTATTTACAAAACAAAAAGTGGTGGGAGGAGGTTATTTCCGGCGAATATAAAGCTTATTATCAACGGTTTTATGGGCGCCGTTTGGAAGGGGATTAGTCGTGAACACCAGCTGTTAAGCTGGTGTTTTTTTAATGCGCGTTAGCTTATTTTCATTAATTTGTGGGTCAAGAGGAGGTTAACGTTGACGACTACCTTTTTTTTCTAAATACAGGTTGAGGCTGAAGTATATCCTGAAAAAATTATGGCAATAATGCTAATAGGGCCACCCTAATATACCAGTGGAGGTTTTAGAAATGATACCTAATAAAGTAGAGATCTGTGGAGTAAATACCTCTAAACTTCCTGTCTTGACTAATGCGAAAATGAGAGAATTGCTTAAGAAAATGAAAACTGGGGAGAAAAAGGCCCGCGAGGAACTGATCCAGGGCAACCTTCGCTTAGTCTTAAGTGTTATCCAGCGTTTTAATAATCGTGGAGAAAACGTGGATGATCTTTTTCAGGTTGGTTGCATCGGGTTGATGAAAGCCATCGATAATTTTGACCTCTCACAGAATGTAAAGTTTTCTACTTATGCGGTACCCATGATCATTGGAGAAATTCGGCGCTATTTACGTGACAATAATCCGATTCGAGTCAGTAGATCTCTGCGGGATATTGCCTATAAGGCTCTTCAGGTAAGAGACTCTCTGACCAGTAAAAATGGGAAAGAACCTACGGTGGGAGAGATTGCTTCGACGCTGAATGTCTGTCGGGAAGAAGTAGTCTTTGCTTTGGATGCGATCCAGGAACCGATCTCATTGTTTGAACCGATTTACCATGATGGCGGTGATCCAATCTTTGTCATGGACCAAATTAGTGATGAGAAAGATATGGATAACCAATGGCTGGAAGGAATCTCGATTAGAGAAGCGATGTCAAGGCTCAATGAGCGGGAAAAAGAGATCTTAAAGATGAGATTCTTTGATGGGCGAACGCAAATGGAAGTTGCGGATGAGATTGGGATTTCGCAGGCTCAGGTGTCAAGGCTGGAAAAAACAGCTTTAAAACATATACGCAGATTTATCGGCGAGGAACGCGCTAGGGAGTGATAAGAATGAAAGTTCGGGTGTTTACGGCACTAATTATGGTGTTGATCGGTGGTTTGCTTCTTACTTTAACCGGGAAGGCCGGCTTAAAAAGAATAGAGTCTGAGGTGGCCTTTACCGCGGGCAACTTGGTCCGTTTGCATGTGATGGCCAATAGTGATGGCCCGGAAGATCAAAGGGTGAAACTATCAGTTAGGAACCGGATTTTAGAGGAGACTGAGGAACTGCTGGCAGTGAATACCAAGGAGGAAGCGATGGCTATTTTGGCTGACCACCGGGATTACTTGGCGCATACTGCGGAAAATGAACTTAGAAAACAGGGCTTTAATTATAGTGTTGCTGTAGAGATGGGTGAATTTGAGTTTCCGGAACGTAGTTATGAGTTTGGGGTCTTACCCGCCGGTAGCTACCAAGCGCTCCGCGTCATCTTAGGAGAAGGAAAGGGTCGTAATTGGTGGTGTGTGCTTTTTCCTCCGGTCTGTCACCTTTCTTTTGAGGAGAAGACGGAAGTTAGCGCCGAAAAGCTCCGGCTACGATGGAAAGCTCTGGAGAATTTGCAAGCAGAGCAAGGCGCGCTGATGGAGAAAGCCTGGAGCGAGTGGGCAAAGCTATTCCAGTTAGCTACGATCGTTATTAGGTAGTCGCTCACGCTGGCTACCGCCCGCGCACATGAAATGATGAAAAATCTACGCTTACTTACAAAGGCTGTCATTCACCGCGAGCTAAATCAATGAAGT
>DHOO01000060.1 GCA_002409975.1 Firmicutes bacterium UBA5388 | reverse complement strand
GTGAGCGACTACTTAGAAAATACATCTCGAAGCTCAGCGAGCAACGTCAGCTTTTTATTATTTGCTAAGCCTCAGCCCCTTTTTCCAACTCTGGCAAAGGAATCTGGTATGAACAGTCCTTCTGTGAACATTCAACCGTCTCCCCTTTAGTCTTGCTATGTTTTATCACACAAAAAGAACCACACTCTGGGCAGCGGCTTTTAGCCGGTGTATACCAACTGGTAAATTTACAATCGGGGTAATTATTACAACCAAAGAATTTCCGCCCTTTCTTTGATCTTCTCTCCACAATCTGTCCTCCACAATCAGGACATTTTACCCCAATCTCTTTTTGAATGGATTTTATATTTTTACAATCAGGATAACCCGGACAAGCTAAGAAGCGACCGTAACGTCCATATTTATAAACCATTAATTTACCGCATAACTCGCACTTAACATCACTAACTTCATCATCAATTTTAACCCGTTCTATCGATTTTTCTGCTGTTGCTAACTCAGCGGAGAAGGGAGTATAAAAATCTCTAACCGTAACAACCCAATCTACATCCCCTTCTTCAATTTTATCCAATTTTTCTTCCATCGTTGCCGTAAAATTGGGATCAACCACCCGGGGAAAGTTTTCTTTTAGTAATGTATCAACAATGATACCTAATTCTGTGGGTTGAAATCTTTTATTTTCCATTACTACATAGTTCCGTTTCCGGATAGTGTCAATAATAGTCGCATAGGTACTAGGTCTCCCAATCCCCTTTTCTTCCAAAGTCTTGACTAACATGGCCTCACTATAACGAGCCGGCGGTTGGGTGAAATGTTGTTCGGTTTTGATGTCTGTCAGTGACACGTCTGTCTCTGCTTTGAGGTCCGGCAGAATGGTTTCTTCCTCTTTATTTTTTTCATCTTGATCTTCCTGATAGAGGGCTAAAAACCCAAGAAATTTAATCTTACTGCCACTAGCCCGGAAAAGAAAATCCCCGCCTTGAAGATCAACACCCATCACATCCAAAAGCGCTGATTGCATCTGACTGGCAACAAATCGATTCCAAATCAACTGATAAAGACGAAATTGGTCCCGAGACAGAAAGGCTTTAACCTCTTGAGGCTTCCTTTGAACCATGGTGGGACGGATGGCCTCATGAGCCTCCTGCGCTCCGGCAGCTTTAGTTTTGTAGAATGGGGGTTTGGCTGGTAGATACTTTTTACCAAACATCTCAGCAATAACTTTTCGACATTCATCTTGCGCTTCTCCGGCGACACGAACCGAATCCGTACGAATATAGGTAATTAGTCCGGTACTGCCTTCACTACCAATCTCAAGCCCTTCGTACAATTGTTGAGCCAGCGACATCGTTTTCCTGGCGCTAAATCCCAGTTTTCTGGAGGCTTCCTGTTGAAGAGTACTAGTAGTAAAGGGAGGGGCAGGATACCGTTTTCGTTCTCTCTTTTTTACCTCAGTAATCCGAAAAGAAGTTTGTTTAATCTGCTTACTGAGTTGATCGGCGGTTTCTTTATTATTAATCTCAACTTTTTTCCCTTTAATCTTTAATAACTTAGCCGAGAACAATTCTTCTCTATTGCTAACAGGAACAAAAATCCCCGTAATACTCCAGTACTCTTCTTGTTTAAAAGCGATAATTTCTTCTTCCCGTTCGCAGATTAAACGTACTGCTACCGACTGAACACGTCCGGCAGAAAGACCTCGTCTTACTTTGGCCCATAAGAGTGGACTAAGTTTATAACCAAAAAGGCGGTCAAGAATTCTCCTGGCCTGTTGAGCATTAACCCGATTTCGATCGATCGCTCTAGGGTTTTTAAGAGCCGATTCCACCGCCCTTTTTGTAATCTCATGAAATTCAATCCGACATAAAGAATCGGGATCAACATCAAGAGTTTGAGCCAAATGCCATGAAATCGCCTCCCCCTCTCTGTCCGGGTCAGTCGCTAAATAAACCCGATCTACCTTCTTTACCGAATCTTTAAGTTCCTTAATAATCTTGCCCTTACCTCTAATGGTTATATATTTAGGCTTAAAATCATTAGCAATATCCACAGCTAGCTGGCTACGAGGAAGATCAACTATATGACCATTGGAGGCCTTAACCTGAAAATTACGACCCAAAAGTTTACAAATAGTCTTAGCTTTAGCCGGGGATTCCACTATAACCAGTTGTTGAGACATCAGGGCACCTCCTTCTTTAATGATGATTGTGCTCTTCCTTAAGACCTTATAAAAAAAGTCTCAGATCAAATCTTCCTTGAGCTTTACGATAGACCAAAAGCATCACAGAGCGAATTTTATTTTTAGCCAGAATGGACTTGGTTAGAGAGCAAATTTAATGTTTAAATAATAAGCTTTCCCCTTTTTCCCCATGAACAGGTAATAGCAAAATCCATTTTCTTAAAGGGTCCTTGATTACCCCTGAAACTAAAAACGGAAGATCTGAAAGGTCAACTTCCTCTTTTTTTAGATATAGACAAGCATGAACCAGATCAGCCATTTCTTCCACACTTAGATAAGAAGCATAATACAAGCGGAGCAGTTCCGCCCTTAAGTCAGGGGTTATTTTATTTTCAAATATATTACTAAAAATCCAACAAGGCCTAGTTAAATCTGGTTTTTGATCAGTGTTTTCTATTCTTTCCGGTTCTCGTAAGATCAATTCAAAAGCTGTATTGATCTCCTCAAGCTTAAAACCCTCATTTAGAAGGTTATCGACAACCGATTCCTCAAACTCATTTTCGGTCAGTCGGTCAGAATAAAAACGCACCAAGTAACTGATGATCGCTAAAACTCGTTGGAACATGTAAATCCCCCACATTTACAAAATCTTTGTTTATTATAAAACATAACCTTCAAAAAGTAAAATACCATACCCATAGATAAATGGTATTAATGCTTGCGATGAAACGTTTTTGCCGCCACCTGGGAGATCAGTCCTTTTAGTTCCATCAGTACTAATGCTGAACTTACTTCTGAAACCGGACGACCACTATCGCGGATTAAAATGTCGACATGAGTTTCTCCAGCGGCCAAAAGATCCCAAATGCATTGTTCAACAGGAGAAAATTCTATTGTCTTTTCGTTCCCGGTAATGAGTTCGTCCGCCGATAAAAACGGAAGGTTTAATGTTTCTAAAATATCATTAACTTCTTCAACTAGCTTCGCCCCTTGTTTAATTAACCGGTGAGGCCCTTTACTGCCCTGACGATCGATCGGTCCTGGAATAGCAAACACTTCTCGCCCTTGCTCCAGGGCAAATTCGACCGTAATTAAAGAGCCGCTATCTTCTGCCGCTTCCACTACTGTCACTCCTAAACTCAAACCACTAATCACTCTATTACGAGCGGGAAAGTTTCCCGGAAAAGGGCGGGTCCCTAAAGGAAACTCTGAACAAACCACCCCATTAAAGGTGATCTTCTCCATTAGCTCTTTATTTTCCGGAGGATAAATTCGATCAATTCCACAGCCTAAAACAGCGATGGTTCGTCCGCCCTTCACCGCTAAGGCGCCACGATGGGCGGCAGAATCAATACCTCTAGCTAACCCGCTGACTACCGTAATACCTTGAACCGCTAAATCAGCAGCTAGTTCCATAGCAGTAGCTAACCCACTGGGAGTAGCTCTACGAGAACCAATCACCGCCACCGTCATCTGATCTTCAGGTCTAAACTCCCCCTTATAATATAAAACCGGGGGGGGATCGATTATTTTTTTTAGCAAGGGAGGATAGTTGTGATCTGTAGCTAACAGGAGCTTGCAGCCAACCTTTTCAACCTGCTCCACTTCTTCTTCCAGGGAAAGGTTACGCCGAAACGACACCAAATCAGTGGCAATTTTTTTACCAATTACTCCTGCAAGTTCCTTTACATCAGCCTCCCAAGCCGTCCGCGCATCGCCAAACACCTCTACAAGCTTGTAGAAGCGCTTAGGCCCAATTCCCGGCGCTTTATTAAAAGCCAACCAATAGGGAACTTCTCCGGAAAGCATTACTTTCACCTCCAGAGCAAAAAGTACCATTATTTTTGAATTTCATTCGCTTATTTTTAAGCCACAGGTGGCTATAATATGGCATGGAGGTGTCAACCAATTGGAACTTGAGTTAAGTCAAATTTATACTTGTCCTTACTGTCAGATGGAAACACCCCACTACCTTCTCGTCCGCCGTGAAAAAAGAGTAGGTATTGCCTGTTCCCGTTGCCAAACAACATCCTTAGTAGACGCCGATGAGTTAGAGAACCACCAAACCTGGTGGGAAGAAGAACTTAGACAAATCCTCTCCAGTCTAGAAGAACATGACTTTGATGATCAGCATTAGTTATCTTTTTTCCCAATAAGGCTTGGTCTGGTCCCGATCTCTACACCCACTGGAGCTACCACCCGTAAAAGCACAGCTTCTTTTTTAACCGCTACCCAGCCTAAACCAGAAATGAAAAGATCTTTTCCCGGTTGAACCGTATGAACTTTTTCTCCAAATTTACTTGGTCGCTCCTTTAGACAATAAGCCCGCAACCAATCTGGAGCTTCATCCATTAACCGCTTAGCTTTCCCACCCTGACTGCGATGAAGCAGAGTTTTTTCTGCAGCAAAAAACAATAGTGTACGTGGAGAAGGAGAAAGATTCCAAACACCAACAAGGCCACCAAACAATACCGCTCCTTGCGGTGGTAACTCCCAGAGCTTAACTTGAAGTTTGTTTTCAGGAAGCAGTCTCCCTGCCCAGGAAGGGGAGAGCTGATCTCCCATCCTGCTTCCTGGCGCTAACCCCGGAGTATCAAATAATTTGATCTCGTGAGAGCGGATTAGCCAGGAAGTAATCCCTTGAGTAGTACCAGGAAATTTGGAAACAGTAGGAATTTTGTTGGTCTTCTTTTTCTCTCTTTCTTCTGTAAGTAACACCGTTAACAGGGAAGTTTTCCCGACATTGGCCGCTCCAAGAATCGCAACCTTTTTTCCTTTTAATTGCTCTTTAAGCGCACTGAGCCGAGCTTGAAAGTTGTTTCCTCTTTTCGTAGCCGATAAGGCCTGTACTGCTACTAATTGAAGATCTGGAAACTTTCGTTCCCATAAAGTTTTAAACCATTCCTCAATCTCATCCCAGGGTGTCTTTACCGGAAGTAAATCAGCTTTATTAATTACCATTACTACTGGTAAGGTAAATAGGTTCCTCCAATGAGCCGGAAGAGAGCCTTCCGGATCAAAAACATCGACAACCAGTAAAATAAGGTCACTACTTCTAATCGCTGTCCTTACCGACTCCAGTGCATTATTGTCGGTAACTTTCTCAGTTTTCAGTTTTCCATAGTGACGAATCTGGTAACACCGTTGACAAATTAAAGCTTTTTTTTGTTTTTCCGGAGGAATATATCCAGGAAGACTAGGGTTTTCATATTGAAGCGTCATCCCACAACCTAAACATGTTTTCTTACTCACAAATGATCCCCTTTTTCCTCAACATTTTTACCACTTTTCTCTCGAAATACCGTACAAACTTAGTGAATAAAAGCTCCCTTGCGCTTAAAGGTGTGGTCCAAATGGTAAAAAGCGCCATCCGGTTGCCTCCCCAGATATCAGTAAATAGTTGATCTCCTACCGTGGCCGTCTCACTAGGTTTAGTATCCAAAATTTCTAAAGCTCTTTTAAAAGCAGATTTCCGCGGTTTAATCGCTTGAGAAACCCAAGGTATATCAAGTATTTCCCCAACAATTCTTACTCTTTGTTCCAGAGCGTTAGAGATGATACATAATTTTAACCCCGCTTTTTTCATCTTATGTACCCATGTAATCATCTCCGAGGAAACATTATATTCACCCCAAGCTACTAAGGTATTATCCAGGTCGAGCATTAATCCTTTCAAACCTCGTTCAAGAAGAAAATTGGGATCTAAATCCGCTAGATATTTAATCTGAAAACGAGGGCATAATCTTTTCAACATCTTTTTCACCAGCCAATCATTCTTTCTTGAAAGCGTTTCTATTATATCATAAAACTTAATTTTGCAAACTTTTTTCCTATAAGTTCTACCCCTAACCTTGCTTTCGTTTTCCGTGACCTGTTACGATATAAAAATTGAACTTATAAGTTTTAAGTTTAATTGGTATAAATAGGTATAAAAAAGGTAATAATGTTACTAAATGAGGTGATGCCTAATTACCTCAAGGCTTTATTTAAACCGCAATAGATAATGTTTGACTTTAATATGGAATAAAAATTGGCTTTTTTGTAGACAAACTGAACAATAAATAATTATCTTTATGCCATCCCTTTCCAATTTTAAGGAAAGGAAAAGGAGGAATTGAATTGACTCAAAAGCAACCTGATATATATAATTCTAAAATCGAAATGCTAACTTTTTTCCCGGTGATTTTGGGTATGTTAATCTCATTATTATTTTTCTCTACTTATTACATAATAAGTAACGAAAAAAAATTAAGCGCTTTAGAGCAACGATTAGGGACTGTAGAAACCCAATTAATCCAAATTGGCGAAAATCTTGAGCTGGTTTCCGAAGTTTTTAGTGAAGCTCAAAAGATCAAAGATCACATTCAGATTAGAAGTAAAATCAATACTGAACAAGCTACAGAAGTTACTTATGCTATTTTATATAGCGCACGAGTAAATAAACTTAACCCTTATTTACTGCTCGCCATTGCCGAAACCGAATCAAGTTTTTATCCTAATGCGGTCGGAAGAATAGGCGAACGCGGATTAATTCAGGTCCGTTATGGAACCTTTAAAATGATGCTAAAACAAGGAGACTTTTATCATTGGCGGGATACTTTACAAGCCGGCGCTAATTACTTAGTATATCTTTTGAAGCGCTTTAAGGGAAACACCATCCTCGCCTTGGCCGGCTATAACGCTGGACCAAATAGAACTCGCGAACGATTAATGGAACTAGCTTCCCCGTATATCAAAAAGGTTGAAAGAAATTATGCCAGAATTACTAGAAATAATCAATATACTACTAGCGCGATCTATAGTAGGGACTTGAAGAACGCAGGCTGGGCAGAGACCAAAGTATAAAAAAACCGCTCTTCTTGAGCGGATGACATCTGGCGGAGCTGACGGGGCTCGAACCCGCGATCTCCAGCGTGACAGGCTGGCATGTTAGCCGACTACACTACAGCTCCAAATGGTGGGCGAAACAGGGCTCGAACCTGTGACCCCTTGCTTGTAAGGCAAGTGCTCTCCCAGCTGAGCTATTCGCCCCTGAACAATGCAAAATTTATTATAACCTATTCTGAGGAAAATGTAAAGGGTTTTAGCGCAAAGAATATTCTTTTCTTTTAAGCGCTAATAAATAACTCTTTACTTCTTGATAAAAAAGAAAGATTCCTTCTTCTGGAGTAATGGTCTCTCTTAAGACCCAAGAAATAATCTGGCGCCAACTAGTTTTGTCTTTTGTTTTCAAGATAATCCCCCTTAATTCAACAATGCTTAATCATTATTACCAATAAAGATATTAAGTATGCTTTAACCCCTAGTTTTCTTTTAGCTATTTACTTGGACAAAAACTCTACTTTCTTTTCTAATTGATATTTTGTGATGATAAGAAAAAGGTTTAATTCAATTTAAGTCTTTTGCAACTTTTAAACAAAACGGAAGAAGAAACATGGTCTTAAGATATGGACAAATCCCGCTTTTGGTAAGCAAATCATCATAATCCTGAAAGAATCTTTTTAATCGCTTCCTTATCTATATGAATGGAACCCAGTTCCCTTTCCCCCGGAATCCCATGAAAATCTGAACCCGCCGTGACAAATAAATCTAATTGTTTGGCAAGAGTGGTGTATTCCCTCGCCATCTCCGGGGTATGACTCGGATGAAAAGCTTCAATCCCCGCTAAACCTTTCAAAGCTAAAGTTTTAATTAAATTATGATCAAGTGAGCGGCCCGGATGAGCCAACACTGATACTCCTCCAGCGGCTTTTATAAGGTTTATAGCTTCTATTGATGATAACTCACGATGGGGCACATAAGCTACTCCTTGGGAGCCAAGGTAATAATCAAAAGCTTTTTTTCCCAAATCATCATCAATCAACTTTTTTTCTTTCAACGCTCGGTAGATTTGATATCGCCCCACAAAATCACCGGGAGCATCCTTAACCACTTCATTCCAGGAAAGCTTAAGCCCATGTTTCTCTAAAAGCTCTAAGATCCGCTCAGCTCTAACTTTTCGAGAGAAAATAACCTGACTTAAGCGAGAAAGTAAACCAGGATGGTGATAATCAATCTGATAGCCAAGGAGATGACACTCAAGCCCTTGATACTCTGTAGAAAGCTCCACTCCAGGTATACTAAACACACCAAAATCTTTTCCAGCCTGCATAAATTCAGGCAAACCATCTACGGTGTCATGATCAGTAAGAGCAATCCCAGTGAGTCCTATTGCTTTAGCTTTTTTCACTAGTTGTCTTGGGGTTAACAGACCGTCAGAATAAATACTATGCGTATGAAGATCATATGTCATCAACGATTCTCCCTCAAAAATATAGCCTATTTAAAGAATGCCTTCGATGCTTGTCGTTTCATCTGGCTTTGATTTTTATAACTTCATGGAGGATAACTGGTAGCCAGATGAACGACTATTTATTTAAGATGCAATTACCTTAACAGTTGCGCCCAGAGAGGCCAGATCTGAAAAAAAAGTAGGATAAGACTTGCTAACATGTTCGGCGTCTTTAATCATTAAACCCTTGCGGGTACGTAAAGCTAATACCGAAAAAGTCATGACCATTCTATGGTCTTGATAGGTATCAATCTCCACCCCACCCTCATAACCTCCAGGGTTACCCTTAATCATAAAATGATCATTAAACGCTTCGATTTCAACACCAATTTTCTTTAATTCTCTAGCAAAGTCTCTAATGCGGTCGGATTCCTTCCAACGCAGATTTCCTACTCGCAAAAATCTGGTCACTCCCTTAGCATAACAAGCGATAGCAGCCATGGAAAGTACGGCGTCAATCGCCTGGTCTCCATAAAAATCAACAGCCGTCAGCGGATCACCCCCTATGATCTTCAGCTGGTTACCTTCGGTAACAAGCTTTGCTCCCAGCTGTTGGAGATAAGGAATAATTTTCTTCTCCCCTTGTTGGTCATCAGGGTAGAGATTAGAGAGAGTAACCTCCGAGGGTAAAAGCGCGGCGGCGGCCAAGAGAGCGGAAGCTGCCGGATAATCCCCGGGAACTCGGTATTCACCCGGCTGATATTGCCCACCGGGGACTTCAAAAGATAAGTTAGGCCAATCCACCTTTGTTTTGACCCCTGCCTCCCTCATCACCTGCAAAGTAGTAGCTAGCGGTGGCCTGGAAGATAACTGATCGGTAATTGTTAGCGACAGCCCTCCTAACAGCGGCGCCACCATCAATAATGCCGTCGCAAACTGGGAGCTAACCAGACCCGAAAGCGTAACATCTCTTCGCTTAAGAGGCCGGGCGCCCCTGATCGTAATTGGCAAGTGACCATCAACATCCTCTACCTCAGCGCCCAGATCACGAAGGGCTTTTAACAGGTCCCCCTGCGGTCTTTTCCCCAAAGAATCTAAGTGCTTGGTAACAAACTTTACTTCTGGTAAAAATAAACCAATCGCTAAGAGAAAACGAAGGATCAGACCACCGTTTCCAGGGTCCAAAGTACCTGGAACAAGAGGTTTTTGCCCAAACCCTTTAATTCTAATCAGATCCTGCTCCCCACTCATCTTCGCTCCCAAGCGCCGGCAACAAGAAAGAAGGGCTAGAGCATCATCATTTTGCGCTGGAAAATAGACTATAGATTGGCCTTCTGTTAAAGCGGAAACCCATAAATATCTAGAGGTATAATTCTTAGAAGAAGGAGCCCGCACTTCCCCTTGTAAACTAGAAGCAGGACCGACATAGACCTTCATCCTCGTTCCTTCCCCCTCACCCGCACAGTAAAGTCTCGTGCTCTGAGCAACGATACCGCCTGCCCTAATGTTTGTTCATCGTCAAAAGCCAACCTTAAGGTACCCCCTTCACCTTCTCTTACCCTCAAAATCTCAATATCCTTAATATTTAAATCCTTTAAAATACCGGTAACCTCAGCAATAGTTCCCGGTCGATCCTCGATTACTACTACCAATTCATAAAGAAGAGTAAGAAACCCCTTGTTTTTAGCAGGAAGTTCGGATCTAACCACCGCCGCCTGGTTTAACCTTTTCTCAACCAGCTCCATTTCTTTAGCAGATAACTGAGAGCAAAATCCCTGTAGTTCCTCAGTAAATTCTTTAATTACTTTAAGCAGAGAAGTTCGATTGGAGTTAAAAATTTCCCGCCATAAAGATGGAGAGCCCATTGCTACTCTAGTAGTATCATGAAATCCTCCTGCCGCTAAAGAAAGGGTTCCCGGGTACTCTTGATTAAAGCGAGCAGCAACATTTACTAACGCTGCCGCCAGCAAATGGGGTAAATGACTAACGACCGCGACCATCAGATCATGTTCTTCTGGTTTCAGCAAGAGAGGAAGTCCTCCGACCATGGTGATTAGATGACATAATTTATCAACTATCTGGCGCGGAATATTTTCTTCCGGAGTTAACAGATAAACTGCATTCTGAAAAAGAAAGGGATCAGCGGCAAAAATTCCAGATCGTTCAGCGCCAGTCATCGGGTGTCCCCCAACATAATAGACACCCCGCGGAAGTAGAGGAGGAATGATACGGGCTAATCGTCCCTTAGTACTGGCCACATCCGTAATAATGGCGCCTGACCTAAAAAAGGAAGAACTCTCCTTAATCACTTCCTTGATTTTCTCTACCGGAACAGCAAGAATAACCAAATCCGCCTCACTAATCGCGGTTTGAAAATCAGAAGCGACCTCGTGAACTGCTTTTCTTTCTAAAGCTTCCACACAAGCCTGGTCAGAAAGATCATAACCCCATACCCAAACCTGATTAGTCCGACAGAGCGCCATCCCCAATGAACCACCGATCAATCCCAAACCAATAATACTAATCCGTTCCATCCTCATAAGGTCTTTCCAATCGCCTGGAGAATCGGCGCCAGTTCTGTGATCAGATTTCTGAATTCTTCAAAGTTTAACGACTGAGGACCATCAGAAAGCGCTTTTTCCGGATCAGGATGAACCTCCACCATTAGCCCATCAGCTCCTGCGGCCAATGCTGCCCGGGCTAAAGGTAGAACCAAGCTTCGCCGCCCTGAAGCATGACTTGGGTCAGCGATCACCGGTAAATGGCTCCATTCTTTGATTAAAGAAAGCGCTCCAATATCCATTGTATTCCTCGTCGCTGTCTCAAAAGTTCGAATTCCGCGTTCACAGAGCACAACCTGGTCATTACCTTCCTTAATAATGTATTCTGCCGCCATCAACCATTCCTCAATAGTAGCGGCAATCCCTCTCTTTAACAATACGGGCACTTTTGTTTTACCTACTTCCTGCAGCAGCGGGAAATTTTGCATGTTTCTAGCGCCGATCTGCAACATCTGCGCATAACGAGCAACCAGTTCCACTTCGTGGGGGGAAACAACTTCCGAGATCACAGGCAACCCAGTTTCACTAGCAACTTCTTGAACCAGCTTTAACCCATCCTCTTTTAATCCTTGAAAAGAATAGGGGGAAGTGCGTGGTTTAAAAGCTCCCCCGCGTAAAAGTTTAGCGCCGGTTGCCTTTACTAGTTTAGCGGTAGATAATAGCTGTTCCTTATCCTCAATAGCACAGGGACCAGCAATAATAACAACTTCCTTACTACCAAAATCAGCCTTTCCCACAGAGACTATAGTCGCCTCCGGCTTAAAATCCCTACTGGAGAGTTTGAAGGGTTTTAAAACCGGAACAACCTTTTCCACCCCATCCATTGCTTCAATTGAATGCATGATATCTAGAGTTTTTTCACCTAGAGCCCCAATAATTGTCCTTTCCACACCCCGGGAAAGATGGATCCCAAAACCTAATTCCTTTAGCCTTCTTTGTATTCTCTCTAGTTGTTCTTCACGGGCTAATCGTGACATGATAATAATCATCCGTACTCATTCCTTTCTACCTTTCTACCATTCTACTTAGAAAATACTTCTCGATACTCGTCGCTGGTCTCACATTTCGTATTCAATCTATAAAAAGAAGGTGTGCGAAAAGTGAGATTGGTCGCTCGTCGCGAAATGAAAGCCTTTGCGACTGTAGATCCCAAAATCCGGCGCTTCAGCCCAGCGCGCCGGGGAGCATCCTTGCCGGATTGTTGGAAGCTAGTCGTCAATGTCAACCTCCTTTTG
>DHOO01000063.1:1223-6332 GCA_002409975.1 Firmicutes bacterium UBA5388 | reverse complement strand
AGCTACTCTGACGGTTGAAACCGGTAGCGGAATAAAAGCCAAGTCTCTATTAGATTCCTTGCGTACTGAAGAGCAGATGGTTACAAGTGCAGTGAGCGGTGAAAGCGAGAAAGAAGCCTTTTACCAACGGCTACGGGAACAAGAACTGGAGGCTATACGGGCGCAACTGGGACGGGGGGTTCCTTTCGGTCTTTCGCAGGAGCTTTTGCCTGAGGCTGAAAAAATTCCCGAAACGGAGCTGAATTTTTATAAAATTGTTAGCGTGAATGGTAAGGATACTGCTGTGGAAGTAACTGCTACTCAAATGTACAGCAGTGAAAAATCTTATATCTACTTGGATAACGAGTTTCAGGGTAAGATTGACCAATCAATTATTCCTGATTTAGGTATGACTTTTGATGATTACTATAACCAGCTGGTTACGGCTTTTGCCCCTGTGGGTATGGATGTTGACGGTTTCCCGGGGATCTTTTATTTACTTACCCCGCTTGATGTTAATCAGGGTTCATATGTAGCCGGTTATTTCTATGGGATAAATGAAGATTCTAAAAGTAATTATTGGTACTCCAATGAAAAAGAAATCCTGTTTTTAACGACTCATGGATATGACGATCTTAATAAGTGGAGTGAGATGGTCAAGAGCACCATGGCCCACGAACTCCAACACCTGATCAATTTTACCAATCGAGTGGCGTTGCTTGAGAAAGGCGGGTATAACGAGTACGAAGTAGATGAGTATGCCACTGAGACTTGGATAAATGAAGGTCTCTCCATGGTGGCGGAGGATCTGGTCTATCCGGATGGGCATAATCCGGCTCTCGATACAGATAGAGTAATTCCCTACTTAACGGCGCCGGCCGGCGATTCTCTCTGTACTTGGAAGAGTAAATTAACGGATTATGCTCCCGCCTATATGTTTATGCGATACTTTGTCGATCGTTTTGGGGAGCCTATAATCAAAGAGTTGCTTCAGTCAAACCAGTTCGGCTTGGACAGTCTGGTTTCTGTCTCCAACAAGGAACCCTTTGTCTCGCTTTTCCGGAACTGGTTAACTGCTGTGTACGTAGGTTGTCAGGATACTTCGCAGAAGAGCGGTTTTGAGGTGTATGATAAATATAGTACTCTTAAACTTTTTGAGATCAGTCAAGGGAATCCTTTAGCTATTACTAAAACTCTCCCGGCATCACTTAGTATCCCTGATACTACCGGCGCATTTATTTTACTGGAGAATCTCCATTCAGAACAGGAGATTACGGTTTCAATTTCGGGTTTTGGTAGTTCCCAATTTAAACTAAGACTGCTGATGTTCCCGTCGGAGGGTAACAGTTTTAATTTACAACCGAAGCTCATAAAGTTGAGGTGAGATTGATGAGACAGCGAAAGACCGATTGCCCATGCTTTTATCTGCCGGGTCTGATGTTTTTAGGATTGATGCTCTTTTTATCCTCTGCTACTGTTTTCAGTAATCATAAGAGCGAGACAATCACCGGCAAGCTCTCGCTGATCGGGAACGAACCTTTTACCCGGCTAATCTGTCGTCCTGAGGTTGGAGTTTCTGACCGGGGACAAGGGACTTTTCAGCTCGAAGGAGATTTGCTGGCGGAGTTATTAAATCTACAGGGCGCCAGGGTCTTAATTGAGGGCAGTAATACGGGCCGGCTTTCAGAGTATCGCTTACCAATTTTTCTGGTCACGGGTTACCAGTTGCTGGCAGTAAATGGCTCTCAACCCGTGGTTGGTGTCTTAACAAAAACGAAAAGCAGATTAATTCTTCAAACCGAGGAGGGTAAATTCTATTTACTCTCCGGACAGCTTCTACCGATGGTGGAAGGGTATATTGGCGGCAAGCTCTGGTTAACTGGAGAGATCAAGAAAGAAGTTTTCTCCTGGCTGACCAGAAAGTATGAGCTGATACCTGATGCTTTTGGTGTAATCCGGACGCCATAACTACTTTTTACGCTATTTACACCAATAAATGTAAGCTTAGTTTCTAAAAAAGCTAAAGCAGAAGGCACCTTTAATCAAAAACTTTAATTTGCTGTGGTCTTCTTTTGTTGCGAGGAGTAGAAGGAGGAAGGTTATGCACATAAACAATCCCAGTCCGGAGTCCCGACTGGGATTGTTTGTTCGCTACCGTCAGCAGTATACCCTATTATTATTTACTTCCCAAAAGCAAAATTTCCTACCGCTTTATACTTTTTATGGCTGAAACTAATAAGCTTCAGGGAATTAAAGCCTATAACGCAAAAGTAGCTTTATAAGGCATAAAGAAGGCCATAATCTTGTTAAGATGGAGTTGGTAGTAAGATGAGAAATTATGGGATAAAAATAACATATCTGTTTAATAGTGGATTTATCGTTGAGACAGAAAAACATTTGTTGTTGTTTGATTATTATCAGGATCAGGCTAACCAAGGAAGTCACGAAAAGTCAAAGAAAGTTGAAAAAAAGTTTGTAGATACTGATAAAAAAGCCTTTATCTTCGTCTCTCATCGTCATAAGGATCATTTTAATCCGGTAATTTTAGAATGGGGTAAGTTAAGAGCAGAGATCAACTATTTTTTAAGTAATGATATCAAACCGGCTCGAAAAAACGAGGGGATTAAGTTGGTTGCCCCTTATCAACAACTGGAGGTTGATGATCTTAATACTAAAACTTATGGCTCAACCGATGAAGGTGTTTCCTTTCTAGTGAAGGTAGATGAGCTTACCCTTTTTCATGCCGGAGATCTAAACTGGTGGTACTGGTGGGATGATCCGGAGGAAGAGATTAAAATGGCGGAACACAGGTTTAAAGCGGAGATTGAGAAGATGAAGGGTGAGAGAATTGATCTGGCCTTTTTTCCGGTCGATCCGAGATTGGAGCATAACTATAGTATTGGCGGAGAGTATTTTATTCAGCAGTTGCATCCTAAGGTCTTGATCCCGATGCACTTTGGTACCGACTATGAAATTTTAAGTTCATTTGTTGCTAAAGTGCAGGATTTTGATACAAAGGTGCTCAAAATAACGGGTAGCCCCCAGGAGATATTGTTGTAGCCTTGTTAAAGGCTTAACTGGTATCGAGAGTTTCAAGGTCTCCTAAGGCGGAAAAATTTCTAAAACTAGTCCATTTGTTTCTCATGTAGGCAGGAAAAATCGCGCTTCGCTAAAACGTAAGGGTATTCCACTCAAATTTATTTTCTTTTATCCATGCCCATAATACTCCTTATCTTCATCTCCAAACTGGGTATTATATAACGATGCGTATACTTTATTGCGGGCAATCAGTTCGCTGTGACTCCCCTCTTCTTCGATGCCGTTATCGGTGAGCACCAGTATCTTGTCGGCATTGCGGATAGTGGATAACCGGTGGGCAATGATAAACGTTGTTCGGTCTTTAGAGAGTACTTCCAGTGACTTTTGTACTATTTTTTCACTTTCATTATCAAGAGACGAAGTGGCTTCATCAAGGATTAGAATGGGAGGATTCTTCAAAAAAGCCCGGGCAATACTGATCCGTTGTTTTTGACCACCGGATAGCTTGACGCCCCTTTGGCCGACATAGGTTTGATAGCCGTGTTCCAGCCGGCGGATAAAGGCATCAGCATTAGCCTTTTTGGCGGCTTCAATGGCTTCTTCGTCACTGGCATCCGGTCGACCGTATTTTATATTTTCCATCACTGTGCCGGCAAAAAGATAGATATCCTGTTGTACCACGCCGATCTTTCTTCGCAAAGAATCAAGTTTTATATCCCGGATGTCGCGACCGTCAATTTTGATTACCCCCTCGCTGGTTTCATAGAATCTGGGAAGCAGATTGCAAAGGGTGGTCTTACCGCCACCGGAAAGCCCGACTAATGCTATGGTTTCTCCTTTATTTACCGTTAAGGAAATATCTTTTAGTACATAATCGCCGGTGCTATATTTAAAGGAAACCTTCTCATATGTAATCTCCCTGTTAAATTCAGTAAGCTCAACAGCATCAACCTTGTCCTGAATATCCGGTTTGATATTTAAAATTTCCTGAAAACGCTCAAATCCGGTCATGCCTCGCTGAAACTGTTCGGTAAAGTTAATGATCGTCCTGATCGGGTTTAAGAAAGTATTGATATAAAGTAAATAAGCGACCAGATCTGAAGCGCTTAACTGACCGGCGTTGATGAAAAGCACGCCGATGATTATTGAACAAACGTAAATAACTCCTTGAAATAAAGTAACTCCGCTGTGAAACGTCCCTAAATAACGGTAGCTTTCTTCCTTGGTCGCTAAAAACTGCTTATTGCCGGTAATGAATTTTTTCCTTTCGATCTCCTGGTTGGCGAAGGATTGCACAACCCTTATTCCGGCAATGCTATCTTCGATCTGGGCATTGACTTCTGCGATTTTTTGCCTGTTTTTCGCAAAGACCGCTTTCATTTTACCGTTATAAAGAAGACCGAACCAGACCATAAGCGGTACCAGGGTAAAGGTAATCAAAGTTAATTTAACATTTACAGTCAGAAGGATAATAAAAGAGCCGAAGATCTTAATGAAGGAGATCAAGACTTCTTCCGGACCGTGATGGGCCAGTTCGGAGATGTCAAAAAGATCATTTACTATTCTGGACATGATTTGACCGGTCTTATTATTATCGTAATAAGTAAAGGATAATTTCTGAAGATGGGAAAAAATCTCATTCCTCATATCATATTCCATTCTGGCGCCCATGATATGTCCCCAGGAGGTTATGAAGTTATTGCAAAAATACTGAAGAATATAGAGCGCCAACATCAAAAGACCGATTTGAACGACAAGGTCATAGGCCTGTCTGTTTAAACCGTTGTTCAGCAAAAATCGTACCAATATCGGAAAGCTCAGATCCACCCCGGCAGCAATTAGCGCGCAGAACATATCCATAAAAAACAGCCTTCTGTATGGCTGGTAATAGCTGAGGAATCGTTTAATGATATTCATTTTTACCCCTGCCTGTTTTTGTGTATAATAATCTTACTACATGCTTGTATGCTACCATAGAGAACGCTTTTGAGTCAAGTAGGAATAGGGATTGATTTCCATATAATTCGGTGATACTATTGAATCGCAAATGAAGAATTCCTATCTTAAAATTAAGACATACAAAGCCTTAAA
>DHOO01000063.1:0-1032 GCA_002409975.1 Firmicutes bacterium UBA5388 | reverse complement strand
TAAAAACTATGGATAAAAATATGAACACTTGGGTCAAAGAAATAACATTAAATAAAGAAGTACAACCAATGCCTATAATGACATATCCTGGACTAGAGTTAATGTCAGAAAAAAATATTAGATCGTCCTTCCTTTGCTGGAGAAATTGGTCCATTTTCTCTAACGGCAAGGTTATTAGGCATTGATGCAAATAATGCTAGAACCTGAATTAGTTCATATCTTATTAGAAAAAACAAGCAACTATAATAATTTTATTATATCATCTGGCTGCGATATACCACCTGAGACACCTATGGAAAACATAGATGCTTTCTTTGAAATAGTAAGAAAATATAATAGTAGATAAAACTAATTTCTTTAATAAATCGAACATGAGTATTTACTGCCTTTTTCCTGCAGATGCCGTCATTCCTCCCCCTCTTGACACCGGAGACGGGTCGTTGCGTTTGGAGCATGGCTGTATGCAGAAGTTATTGAAGAAGAGGGTGTTCCGGTTATTTTGGGACACCCTCTTCAATTTTCTCCTATGGTGTTGTGAAGAAAAGATCTTGATGTTTTGCGCTTAGTGTCAATTTTATAAAGCGAAGACATGAGCGCCGATCCGGTTAATGATCGGACGCGACCAGATCCAGTTGTATTTACTATAGATCTTAGCCGGATTGTAAAAATACAGCGCCCCACCTGACGGATCCCATCCAGATAAAGCGGCTTCTGCGGCTTTAAGGGAACTGGTCGTCAGCGGTCGCCAAATCTCTCCGTTGGCCACAGATTCAAATTGCCTCCCTTGGTAAACATTGTCGGTAATGGTAGTAGGGAATTTACCTGAGTTTATGCGGTTGATAATAACTGCCCCGACAGCAACCTGTCCCTCAAAAGATTCACCACCGGCCTCTCCATTGATCAGACGCGCCAATAGATAGAGCTCATCACTAAACTGAGAGCTAGAAAGCTGCGAATTGTGCATGGGATTGGAAGCGGGAATCCATATTTCCTCTCCGGCTAGTATTTTATCAGACGAAAGCTTGTTGGCGT
>DHOO01000022.1:391-3664 GCA_002409975.1 Firmicutes bacterium UBA5388 | reverse complement strand
TGAAAAACAGCCGGCGTGAACAACTAATTAAAGATGCCTTTGGGGCTTGTCGACTCACCCGGCTTTAATTTTCATCACTTCACGTGTGCGGGCGGTAGCCGGCGTGAGCGACTACTTACACTTCTTGTTTACGCAAGACGCTTCGCTGTTATTCAGGTTTTTCTCTCGAATCTGGTTTTGCATTTTGGACAGGTAATAATAATTTCTCCTTTGCCTTTTGGAACCCGTAATCTGATTCGGCAATTTGGGCATTTAAAATAGCGGTGATTTCTGTCTTTAACACGGCTTTCTACTTGCTTAAACCAGGAATAAGCAGGGCTCATCCAAATGGTAAACTTATAATTTTCCATCCTCCGTTTAGCTATGTCCTTTGAAAACATTCTATAAAGGCAGAAGACCAAGGGCAGATAACTAATAACTGCAAAGAGTGGAAAATTGGTTAGCTTAGCAAGCAAGTTTAATAAAAATGATAAGATGAGAAGAGCGATAGAAAGTTGGTCCCCACCGTATCTTCCCATCATAAATCTTCTTAACCAGTTCATCTGTTTTCTCCTCTCTTAAGCTTTATGTTATAATATTAATTTTATTGAATCTGATGTGCTTTGTAAAGTTTAAAGAATTGCATACTCGAATTGTTTAAGATTGACCGCAATGGCAATTCCCTCAAGTTAAGTATTGCCTAGCTGGGGTAGATAACATTTAGTAAGAATAACAAGCGCCGGAGACGAGTTAAGGAGATACATTATTCCTTGAATAAAAGTAAGAGGGAGTAAGAAGATACTCCCTCTTATACTTTTCACTATTCATTAATTAAAACCTTCAATATTCTGAACTGACTCTTCGAATAACTGGGTTTTATTTACCATCTATTGTTTAGAATCGCCAAAGAGGTGAGTAAATAACTTTACGATTTCTACAATCGGAATGATTGCCAAGGCAAGAACGATGGAGATTAAGAAGTTGCCGGCGGACAGGGCAGATAATTCAAATATGCTGTTAATTCCCGGGAGATAAAGAACAAGGATTGTTAATAAAAAGGATAAGAGCATAGCGCCGAAGAGATACTTGTTATGACTTTTCAGTTTAAAGATCGATTTTGTTCTGGAGCGTAGATTCAAAGAGTGAAAAACTTCACAAAGCGATATGGTGAGAAAGGCCATTGTCATTCCGGTAATCTGCGACTGTCGGCGACCGATGAAGAAGGAAACCAGGGTTAAGACTGCGATGGTAAGGCCTTGATAAAGTACGCTTGTCCCCAGTCCGCCGGCAAAAACTCCTTCTTTGGCATTACGCGGCGCTTTCTCCATAACGTCAGCTTCGGCTTCTTCCATTCCCAGGGCGATGGCGGGAAAAGTATCGGTGACCAGATTGATCCATAAAATATGAATGGGAGAAAAAAGGCGGAAATTCATAATGGTTGCTACAAACAGGACAATTACTTCGCTCAGATTGGAAGATAAAAGAAATTGGATTGCCTTACGAATATTATCATATATTCTGCGTCCTTCTTCAACGGCAAAGATAATTGAAGCAAAGTTATCATCGGCTAAGACCATATCAGATACATTTTTAGTAACATCGGTTCCGGTTATGCCCATCCCAACGCCGATATTTGCTGATTTGAGAGCCGGGGCATCATTAACGCCATCGCCGGTCATGGCCGTGATCTGCCCGAATTTTCTCCACGTATTGACGATTCGGACCTTATGCTCCGGCTGTACGCGGGCATAAACCGAGTAATTCTTAATCTTGGTTGCAAATTCCTCTTGAGACATTTGGGACAGTTCCGCTCCGGTAAGAGCTTGACTCTGATCGGTGATCAGTCCCAACTCTTTGGCAATGGCCACCGCGGTGTCTTTATGGTCACCGGTAATCATAAGCGGTCGTATACCGGCCCGGCGGCATTCTTCAATAGCTGCTTTGACCTCAGGCCGTACAGGATCAATCATTCCGGCAAGACCAATAAAGGTTAAATCCTGTTCCAAGCTTTCCGGGGAGATTTCATCAGGTAGTGAAGGGGTTTCTTTCATGGCCGAACCCAGGACGCGTAAAGCTTTACTGGCCATTTTCTTGTTCTCTTTAAGAATCAGCGAGCGTAGTTCATCCGTTAAAGGGACTACACCATCAGCGGTAAGCATCCGGGTACATTTATTTAAAAGTTCATCCGGAGCGCCCTTGGTAAATTGTATATATTTACCACTACAATCTCTGTGAACGGTAGACATCATCTTACGCATTGAATCAAAAGGTGCTTCTGCGACCCGGGGTAGTTCTTGTTCCATTTGTTCTTTGACTATTCCTTCGGCAAAAGCATACCTGAGGAGGGCATTTTCGGTGGGTTCACCGATAGCTTCGCCATTTTTTCGGGAAAGGACAGCATCATTACAGAGTGCCATTGATAAAGCAAGTTGCTTAGTATTTCCAAAAGTAGCAACAACCGTCATTTTATTCTGGGTCAGAGTACCGGTCTTGTCCGAACAGATAATCTGGGTGCAGCCTAAGGTTTCTACGGCTGTGAGTCTACGAATAATTGAATTGCGTTTAGACATTTTAGTAACGCCGATTGATAAAACAATGGTAACAACTGCGACTAATCCCTCCGGGATGGCTGCTACAGCCAGACTAACAGCAGTCAAAAACATTTCCAGGACATGGCCACCGGAAAAACCGCCATTCGTGAAAACACTAAACAGAAAGATAAAAACACAGATTCCCAGTACGCCGATGCTAAGGACGCGGCTTAATTCGGCTAGTTTTTTTTGGAGGGGAGTCTTTTCAATTCCGGTAGCGGAGATTATCTTGGCGATTTTACCCATTTCTGTTGACATGCCGGTATTGACGACTACGCCTTCCCCATGACCATAGACTACATTTGTTCCCATATAAGCCATATTGTGACGATCACCGAGTGATATGTCTTTCTGCTTGGTTAGGATGACTTGTTTATTTTTTTCCGTTGGCACAGATTCTCCCGTAAGGGATGCTTCTTCAATTTTTAAGCTTGAAGCTTCAATAATTCTCATGTCAGCAGGAACGGCGTCACCGGTCTCTAAAAGTACGATGTCACCTGGAACAATTTCTTCAGACTTAATTGACATGATCTGCTTATTTCTCCTCACTTTTGAGTAAGGAGAGGCCATTTTTTGCAGAGCTTCAATGGCTTTTTCTGCTTTTCCTTCCTGTATAACGCCGAGTATTGAATTGAGGATCACAACTGTCAGGATGATAACTGTATCGGTGATTTCTCCGACTGCGCCGGAAATAATTCCGGCG
>DHOO01000022.1:0-153 GCA_002409975.1 Firmicutes bacterium UBA5388 | reverse complement strand
TTATTCCGTATTTATCCAGCCTTAATTTGAATTCTGATAAATCAAGTCCGTTTTTTGTAGTGCCCTGTGAATTTAGAACGGTTTCGATTTCTTCAAGATAGTGTTTCATTTAACAGTGCCCCTCCTAAGTGGGCTTTTTGCGTTATCATTTGA
>DHOO01000062.1:13914-17033 GCA_002409975.1 Firmicutes bacterium UBA5388 | reverse complement strand
TCCATCAGCTCAATCAATAGCTTGGAACTTTTACAAAGCTTATGCTGGCTTTTTGACGTTTGGCCGCCGCAGAAATCTTTACACCCGGAATACAGGCACTATGCCATACATCCTTTTCCATCTCATTACGGTCATCATAATAATTCCTGATGAATCTTATCACATCCCGTTTCAGTATCTGATAAAGCCTTTCTTTTTCAGATACATTGCCAGCACTCACCGCTTTTTCGTCTCCTTGATTGAAAACTGCAAAGCTGTCTGCCGGATGTCTGCCTCCCTGCAAGATTCCCATCTGCCTGACGGCCTCCCTATAGTGCCCATAGAGGCTAGACACGGACAGAAGCCCATTCTTTATGGAATAAAGCAGGAAATATTTCATTTCATTTTTTAGCTGTTCCGACCGGTAACCGCCAAAATCCGCTAACTTTCCGGTCTTTTTTTTCCCTGTATTGATACCAGCCTGTCGGAAGCTGTCCGCTTCCAGATACCACTGGTCATTGTCAATCCAGTAACTCCCTTCCGATGACAGGTATTCCAGCATCCGGTTGTATTTATCTTCAAATGCTCCGTATTGGGCAAGAGCTGCTGTTCCCATTACTGACCAGCCTCCCTTCCCATAGAAGGCATTTTCAGGCTTTCTGATGCTTTCCTGAATGCCTCCGCCACTTCCTCTTCCGATGGATGAACATAAGTATCCAGTGTCGTATAAATGTTTTTATGGCCTGCACGCTGTCTCAGCATCTCCGGCTCCCATCCCGCCGAATAAAGCAGGCTGAGCGATGTATGTCGGAACATATGCGGTGTCACTCTGATGCCGGTCTTTTTGCGCAGGGTTCGAAAGAGATTATCCACGTCTCTGTAATCCATTGCGTTTCCTTCCATACCTCCTTTAAGTTTCAGGAATACATGATTGGTATGGATTTCAGCGGTATGGTGCTCACAGATATACCCTGTAAATAGATCCATCAATTCCTGCGTACAATCCAGTCTGCGTGGGCTGGATACTGTCTTAATCTCCGCCAAGTTCTCCATTTCCCCCCTGTCATGTAGAGTGATGGTAAGCCCTGCCATATCAAAATCTTCAAGCCAGAGGGAAAGGGCTTCCCCAATCCGCATTCCGGTTTCAAACAGTAGATAGAGCAGGAGGTAATCTCTTAAGTTTGTGCAGGAATCAAGAAGTGCTGCGGCATCTTCCCTACTGATGGTGCGAAGTTGCATCCTTGGTACCGGCAGCTTCAGGATATGGCTCTTTGTCACCCTGTTCTCTGCAATACCATGAAGGAAACTCCTGTAATTCCTGCCCGGATCCCTGATAAACTTCATCAGCTTTTCCGACAGATGGTTTTCCATGCCTTCGTGCCGAAGGAGATAGTCGTAAAACATAACCACCGTATCTACTATGGCATTAATTGTCTGGGCTTGACGCTCTGACTTAAATCGAAGCGGTACTACTTTTTTCAGGATGTCGGGGTTCTTCAGCCACGCCAGAAATCCCGAAATGTCATCAATGTTTACCCGCTCATAATCCTTTACGGCTTCTTCAAGGTAGGTGAAGAAGTGTTTAAGATGGATGCAGTGCATCCTGAGAGTGTTTCTGGCATATCCTGCATTGTCCTTGAACTTCAGGTACTTTAGCACTGGCTGCACTGGTAAGCCTGTGTCATCGGCCAGATAGTACCTAATCCTTCCATCTACTGTCTTTAGTTCAACTACTTTCATTGTGCATGCTCCTTTCTTTAGATGCATGAACAACAATATCATTTTTTGCTAACGTCGGCTACGTTAACTACTATGATTTATGACCACGAGTTATCTCAGCAAGTCCATTTAATTTTCGCCGGATTCGGCTCGTCTTCGACGGCTACGACTTGTAAGGCCGCCGTCATCTCCGCGCATACTTCCTCGGCGATCTTATTATATACTTCGGCGTTTTCGTTCAGCCCGACGCGGTCATAGGCGATCGCCGCCGCACCGTAGAAGTAAAGTCCGATGGAGTGGGACAGTGTATGCACAACCGCAGAGGCCTGTCCACAGGCGCGAGCCGCCGCTTGCGCGGCGGGATCTGCGTCAAGTTCCCGGGCGGCAGCATGGCACTCATTCAGAATGATCTTCTTGACCACAGGAAATTTCACCTTGCCGTCAAGGTAGTCGCGGGCGGCATTCAGCGCGTTTCGCGGGCAGGAGTCATTAGGACAATGCTTTTCGAAGATCGGGAGAATGTTTGCCTCGGCGTAGCTAATACACCAGTTGCAGATGGTCATCTTGCTCTGAGTGTCAATCAGGCGCATAAGCGCAACGATCGACGGCGCATTGACATCGCCGAGCATTTTGCGGAGTTTCTTTGCCATCGGTCAATCCCTTCCTTCATATCCAATTGTCTTAAGCCAGTTGGCAACCGCTTCTGATGTAACAGTACCATTTACTGACTTTTTTCTATTTGTTAACCGCATTAGTTTCAATTGTTTTCCTTTCCTGCTTGATCCACAAATATAAGTCTGTCACTCTCCCTGCTCTAATTCCTGTAATTTAGCCCAGAGGCGCCGCTCCGAGACCAGCTTCTGTGGCCTGTAATCTTTGTTTCTCCTGCTTTTTTATTACCATTTTAGCATAACGCATTGAGGCAGTCATCGTTCGAATTTCCCTTTATTTACAGCAAGTGAGAATGTACCATAAAAAGCGGGTAAAGTCAATGTAACGTTCCTTTGTTAAAAAATAAAAATATACTTGTGTCGTTAATACCATTATGATATCATATTTATATCATTCTGGTAGGAAAGGAGAAAATTATGAAAGAACAAGTATTAAAAGCCAAAGCCGGGATGCCCAAGTTAATTCTATTTATCCTCCTCTACCTGGCGGCCATTGCCCTTATTATTCTAGGGGGATTCCTCCTCGACGGAGGATCCGGCGCGCTGCTTTTATCGGCAGGTATTCTTTGGGTAATCATTGGATTTATCCCTTTTTTGGGGCTCAAAATCGTCAAACCCCAAGAGGCCTTAGTTCTTACTCTATTTGGGAAATATATCGGTACCTTAAAAGACCCTGGCTTCTATTATGTACATCCTTTCTCGGTGGCGGTTAATCCCGCTGCCAAGACCCGTCTAGGACAAAGCGGAGAT
>DHOO01000062.1:13414-13701 GCA_002409975.1 Firmicutes bacterium UBA5388 | reverse complement strand
GGGTTAAGTAAAAAGATTTCGCTTAAAATCATGACCTTAAATAATAGCAAGCAAAAAGTGAATGATGTTTTAGGTAATCCTGTGGAAATTGGTATTGCGGTCATGTGGAGAGTTGTTGACACCGCCAAGGCTGTTTTCAATGTGGATAATTATAAAGAATATCTCTCGCTGCAATGCGATAGCGCCGTTAGAAATATCGTTCGCATCTATCCTTATGATGTGGCCCAGGGAATTGATACCACCGGTGACGGGGAGCCGGACGAAGGCAGCCTCCGTGGTTCCAGCTC
>DHOO01000062.1:8075-13189 GCA_002409975.1 Firmicutes bacterium UBA5388 | reverse complement strand
GAAATTATCGAAGCACGAATTACCTATCTTGCTTACGCTCCGGAAATTGCTGCCGTCATGCTACAAAGGCAGCAAGCCAGCGCCATTATTGATGCTAGAAAGATGATCGTCGATGGCGCCGTAAGTATGGTAGAGATGGCTTTGGCTAAACTTAATGAAAATGATGTGGTCAAACTTGATGAGGAGCGCAAGGCTGCTATGGTATCTAATTTACTTGTTATCCTTTGTGGTAATAAGGATGCCCAGCCTGTCGTCAATAGCGGCAGTCTTTATTAAAATTGGCTAATCCTAAAAAGCAAATTCCACTTCGTCTATCGCAAAAGCTGTATGAGGAGATTTCGGCCTGGGCTGAGGATGATTTCCGATCGATTAATGGCCAGATCGAATATCTACTGACCGAATGTGTCCGGCAAAGGAAAAAAACCGGCAAATATATGCCGGATCATGTAGCTGAGAAGCAGAACCCGGAGCGGTAAAACCCAAAAGTATTAAGATGGCATGGTAGTAATTTTTAGCCAAACGCCCCGCTTGCTAATTAATAGGCGAGCGGGGTGTTTTTAACTAAGACGAGACGTTTTCATTTAACTATAAAAAATGCATCGCCGTAGCGATGCGATCCGTTAAATTGTGGCCTTTTATCTTAGATCAATTTAGTATAATCCCCGGCTCCAGGTGTCTCTCTTATCCTCTTCAGCGATTTATCCCCATCTACAATTTTCCCCTCCGCCAATTGCGCTTCACATTCAGTTTACGGTATACATCGGACATGAACATCTTTTCCTCATAGAAGATATTGCCGGTTAACGAAAGGCCCTCTCGCTCTCTTATTTTCTGGTCTGGGTTGCACGGTTTGCAGCTCAGACTTTCTTACTCGCCCTACTTTTGCAATCTGTATCCTTTGCTTGCCTCCGGAATATTAATGATAAAATTTCTTCATCGATGAAGGCATGGTTTTAACATAACACGGGGCCCTTTCCCTCTATAACTCCGGAAGAAACTCGGTAAAGAACGATGCCACTATTAGAAAAACAAAACCGTTTCCTGCATAAAGAGGAAACGGCTCGCTAAAACCATATTTAGTTGAAAAAAAGAAAGCCGGACGCATCCGACTTTCTTAGGTGTAGTCCGCAGACATCCACCGCTATTCCTAGATATTTTATGCCATAACGATAAAAAATTCCACTAAACTTCAGATTGATATTTTGGGTAATGTGGGATAAAATAGAGATGTAAATTCATAAACTAAGTCAAGCGCTTTAGCGGCGTGGGAAGTTCTTTCCCGCCAACCGGTAAATGTGCTCTGCAACTTGTAAAAAGGGTTCCAGTGCGGTGAGCAGTTATTGCTTGCTATATCTGGAGCTCTTTTGTTTCACGACTATATTTAAGCCAATCATAAAGCTTTATTAATCTTTTAACGTCAGATCTGATTGGCGAAGAGCTTGACAAAACAGTGGGGTTTTTAGTCAAGTATTCTTTGAGAAAGCCATTTAATTCCTCTAAATCAATATTCTCGGGTTTTAGACAAGGCGTTAATTGAAATACCTTCTCTGCAGCACATTGCGCTTTAAGCTGGCTAAACGTGCTTTCGCGATATGGGTTTCTATCGCGGTTCTTTTTAATAGTGTTGCTCAATAGGCTATTATAGGTGGGTTTAATAGCATCCTTAACTTTCTCCGGAATATCTCCACAATAATGTGCAATATATTTATAAATCGGCAAACTATTGCTATTACGTGGTAATAGTGTTGGTAGTGTTAAATTAACAACATGATCCGGATCATAATTTCCATTATCGAATACTACATCTGAATACAATTCCGCAGCGGTTATTGAGGCATAACCTTTCTGCCCAAAATCGGCTAAAACACCAACCCCAATTACAACTTCTACATCTTCCAGTTTTTCATCTTCAAGGCCTACTGTGCGAATCTTTCCGGTCGGTTTGTTTGTCAATACAAGTTCGTAAATATCTTCTTTTAGTCTTCTAAGCATTGGAGCATTATATTTAGCATTGTTTTCCAGCAACGTATGATAAAGAATCGAGTAGTCTCTAAGACGAATTCGGGTCATCTCAACAGACTTTCCGCCTTCGAATGATTTACTATACATAGAAATGTCATCGGGTTGATCTGAATTATTCCATTCAATGAATATAAGCCGTTCTCTCAGCTTTTCCAAGTTATCAATAGAAAGACATCTTACTATTGACTTTAGTATATTTTCGATGTTTTTATCACTTATTGAATAGCCAATAAAAATAACAGGATGCTCTAAAAACAACGTAAGAATTTTCGCAGCTAAATATGCATTCTTCTCAGAGAAATTAATATAATCTGTTTCGTTAATTACAATTGACTCGGGTTTAGAACAACAACCATGAATTTTATATATCTCAGCAATCCCTTGAATAGGTGAAAATATTAGTTCTTCTTGTCCAATGAAACATGTATAATCTGTAAATATGCTTTCAAGGAAACAATCGTAATTTGTCGTTATAATACCGCCAATACTCCTTTTGCCAATTTTACTTAGAGCAGCAAGTTCTTCTTCATGTTCTTGCAGCGGGTTAACATCCTTCATATATTTCGCTATTTCAATTTTCAAGGGACTGGTGTGTTTTTTTATCTCCTCTTGATATAATTCACGACTGATATTATAGTCATCAGAATTAAACCACACCTGGAAGAAGTCTTGTTCAATTAACTCTGCTACTTTAGGCAACAGACCTTCTTTATATCCATTGACCTTTGCTTTTTGCAAATATTGTTCATAAGCATATTGATTATTATTAGCCATCTTCGCGAACTTCCGCAGTAAACCTTCCCAGTTTTCCAGACCAAGGTAGCGAATGGAAAACCCTGAACCAATAAATAAAAACGGAAGAGTGCCAAAACGCTTTAAGCATTTTAGAATTTGAGTTTTCATAACCCACCTCTTTCATTTTATTTATCCTTAAATTTCAAAACAACAGATTCATTCTCCTTATGTCATTTATTCCAGTGCATCGCAAAGAGGTAAGAGTTGTTCTAAGCGTTGGACAATGCGAAATTGTTCAGCAAGTGGAGGGAGGGGTATAATTAGCCGCTTAGCTTTATCTGTTCCCAATCGTGGCATGTCCATTCCATGTGTTATTTGATTAATATTGCTATTAACAGATGGTGAAACCATACAATATTTAAGATATGATGAATTAATGTTCGCATATCCATGAAACGGAATAATTTCTGTGGAACAGTATCCTGATTCATCAGCTATGATTACTTTTTTCAGATATGGTCGTAACTTTCCGTAAAGAATTTCTCCCGTAGAAAATTTATTTTTAGAACTTCCTGGTTTTCGGTCAAATCTTTTGCAGTTTAATTTAAATGTCTCCTTTTCAATGTCTTCCAACTCAAGAATCCATGAATTAGGAGCTATATTATTTTGATTAACCTGTTTTCCGATTCCATAATCAGAAATATCCCCTAATCTCACCCAACACCAATTCTCCGGAATATCAAACGGGATCTCATCTTCCGTGATCTCCAGCAAGGGCTTTTCTTTCTTAATTTTGCCTTCTTTGATGAAATGCCCTTTCTCTTTTTGAATTTCAGCCACTAAATCCCGGGCATCTCCGTCGGATTCCTGTTGTTCGGTGAGTTTACCTTGAATCGCCTCTTGCAGTAAGGAATCCTTCATTTTCTTGGGGAAGGATTTTTGTAGAAGATCAAGTTTTAATTCGTCCTTTTCGAGTTTATCTAATTCAGGCAATATAGATTCCATTTTTTTGACAACACGATTCTGTTCACTAAGTGGTGGTAAGGGAACTAATAATTGTCGCCAGTTCTCTTTATTTACAATAGTTGTTGCTGTTCCAGTAGCTAAACCCCACAACTTTTCTTGAAAGAATTGAGATTGCATTACCTTATGGAGATATCTCATATTTACACTTGAATATGTTGTAATCGTATTAATTTGTTGATTACAGCAAACATCTCTATCACAATAGTAGGTTTTCCCTGTTGATCCTCCGATGCAAACCATCAATATTGAATTCTTTTTGATAAGCCGACCTTTAGAAATTCCTAGTTTGCTCAAGCCTTCCGCTTCGTAATCAATTCGATCATTAAAAATGTAGGGCGGCTTAATAAACGGAATATCACAGCCATAATATTTGGGACGCGATGTATCTGGAGTTGTTCCTGTCTGTGCATAACCTATGGTTCCTAATCTCACCCAACACCAACTCTCCGGAATCTCAAAGGGAACCTCGTCTTCGGTGATCTCGGGCAGCGGCTTTTCTTTTTTAATCTTTCCTTCCTTAATCAACTGATCTTTTTCCGCTTTAATTGCCGCTAACAACTCTCTGGCATCGCCATCCTCCGGGAGTTGCACGGTAAGTTTCCCTTGGATCGCGGCCTGGAGGATGGATTTTCGCAGTTTCTCGGCAATCATCGTTTTACCCCCAGTAAATCTTCGATCTCAGCAAGGCGCTTATCGATTTTAACATTGAGCGCATCTCTTTTTTCTTTAAAAACCCGGATTGTTTCTTCCGGGGACAACACTTCTTCCTCGACCGTCGGATAACCGCACAAATCAAGATCATAACCCCGGTCGGCCAATTCCTGGACGGTATAATCTTTGGCCTTATAGGTGTCGGTCTCTCCATCCTTAATCTGCTCACGCTTGTTCCACCAGGTAACGCACTCATCAAAGTGCTCCACCTTCATCGGTTTTGTCTTAGAAAAATGCTTATAACCTTTGGGCATATCGACCCGATAGAACCAGACCTGATCAGTCTTCTTTGTTTGGTCGAAGAATAAAATATTGGTCGTGATGGAGGTGTAAGGCGAAAACACACTGGAAGGCAGGCGGACAATGGTATGCAGGTTAAACTCCTCCAGTAGCTTTTTCTTGATCGCCACTTTAGCGTTATCCGTTCCGAAAAGGAAACCGTCCGGAATAATCACTCCGGCCCGTCCCTTCTCGTTCAAGCGGTACATAATCACCGACATAAACAGGTCTGCTGTTTCGCTGCTTCTCAAGTCGGCAGGAAAGTTGATCTTCACGCCTTCACTTTCGGTTCCGCCATAGGGTGGATTCATCAGCACGATATCGAATTTGTCGCTCTTTTT
>DHOO01000062.1:0-7819 GCA_002409975.1 Firmicutes bacterium UBA5388 | reverse complement strand
AGCAGATAAGGGAGGGGCTTTTTTTCAATCCCGTAGATACTTTTATTATACTCTTCCCGATCTTCCACCGTCTTGATCTGGGGTTCTAGCACCTTTAAAGTAGAGGTTAGGAATCCCCCGGTGCCGCAGGCAAAATCGGCCACTCGCTCACCTAGTTTGGGCGCGAGCATTTTGGCCATAAAATCGGTAACTGCTCGTGGGGTATAAAACTCACCCGCGTTACCGGCGCTCTGCAGGCTCTTGAGAATAGTTTCGTAAATTTCACCAAAGGCATGCCGCTCATCATACTCATCAAACTGGATCCCATCAATCTCATTGATTACTTTTCGGAGGAGAATACCGTCTTTCATATATTGGTTGCAGTCTGCAAAAACCGCTTTCACAATCGCTTTTTTGATCGGAGTATGTTCTGTAACTTTTAAATCTTTTAACGTCGGAAAAAGCCGGTTATTTATAAAATCCAACAGACTCTGGCCAGTCATCGCTTTGCCGTCTTTGTGGTCAACCGCCCAATTGCGCCAGCGTAGTTCTTCCGGAATGATCGATTTGAAGTTATCATCATGAAATTCCCAGTCTTCTTCCTTGGCATCATAGACTTTTAGAAACAAAAGCCAGGTCATCTGCTCAATTCGCTGGGCATCGCCATTGATGCCGCTGTCCCCTCTCATGATGTTTTGGATTGCTTTGACAAAACTTCCTAAACTCATCTGTTACCTCTCCTCTAGTCTGGTTATGCTGCTTCATAGATCGCGCGTTTAAGGTCCTCGATCGCTTGAATGTACCCTGCTTTTCCGCCAAACAATTGGGCGATTTTTTTCGGACTGCCAATCCGGTCAAAGGGGGCGTTCTCTAAAACCCTGGTATCCTCCAGCTCACCGATACCTTCGTTCATATACTTGTCAAGTAACGCTGCCAACACTTCTTGGCAAACCTCGGAATACTTATAAAGATATCCTTCTTTTTTTACATGGTTTACCCGCTCGCTTTTGGTCAGCGGCTTCTTGTCGTACGCCACATGAAGAATCAGATCAAAGTCGTCCAAATCCTTGCTGGACTCCTCTTTTAAGGCGTCTAAGAGTACGCCCCGCTCCTGGAGTTCTTCTACAATCGCCTGCTTTTTCTCTGCACTGTTCCAAGCCTTCAGAAATTCATCCAAGCTAGCATATTCGTCCAGAATGTTGCGTTTACTGTAATCTTTGATACTCTCGGTGATTAACTTACCGTCTTTGTCGTAGTACTGAACCCGTTCATTAAGTATTGTGACCGATACGCCCCTAACCCGATATTTGGCAGGTGGATCTCCGACTCCTCCAGGTGGCTCAAAGGGCGGCGGATCAATTGGATATCCTGGTTCATCCGGATCGTCAGGAGTGTCCGGAGGATCAGGTTCGGTCGGATCCCATCCTTCGCCGCCATCACCTCCATCGATTATCACTACGGGATCACCATCGAATTCCGGATCAGCAAACAACCTACATACATCGCGGAAATCGATGATGGTAAAATACTCTTTGCCAAAATCAGGATATAGTCTGGTTCCCCGTCCAATAACCTGTTTGAATTCGGTCATTGACTTGATGTTGCTATCAAGCACAATCAGTTTACAGGTTTTACAGTCAACACCTGTTGTCAGTAGTTTTGAGGTGGTTACAACTGCCGGATATTGCTCATGCACGTCAATAAAATAATCCAGTTGAGCTTTGCCTTCTGGGTTATCGCCGGTTATACGCATAATATATTTGGGGTTTTCGGCGACCAGATCTGTGTTTTCATTGATTAAAGCCTGCCGCATCCGTTCGGCATGGTCAATATCAACACAGAAAACGATGGTTTTGCTGTAACGCCCATTTGCTTTAAGCCACTTGGTAATGCGGTTCGCTACCGCTTGGGTTCTTTCATCAATGATGAGCTTGCGGTCATAGTCAGTTGTATTGTATTCCCGGTCCTCGATCTCATTGCCATAGATATCAACTTGTCCTTTATAAGGCCGCCACCCTTCTAAGTCTCTGTCAAGACCAATGCGGATGACCTTATAAGGAGCTAAGAATCCGTCATCGATCCCCTGCTTTAAGCTATATGTATAGACCGGTTCGCCAAAATAGGTAATATTACTGACTTCTTTGGTCTCTTTCGGCGTGGCGGTCATCCCGATCTGGATAGCCGAATCAAAGTATTCCAGAATCCGTCTCCACTGTGACTCCTCCTTGGCGCTGCCCCGATGACACTCATCCACAACGATCAAATCAAAAAATTCCGGTTGGAAATGCCTAAACGGTTCGTGGTCATGATCACCGGCCAATTGATGATATAGGCTCATAAAAATTTCATAGGAGCTGTCTAGTGTTTTGTCCTGAATCTTCGTCATTATTTTCTCAAAGGGCTTGAAATCCTGCTGCATGGTCTGATCGATAAGAATATTCCGGTCAGCCAAATATAGCACTCGCTTTACGGTTTCCGTCTTGAGCAATTTCCAAATAATCTGGAATGCTGTGTATGTCTTACCTGTACCGGTTGCCATGACCAGTAGCACACGGTCTTGTCCTTTAGCTACAGCCTCCAGGGTTTTATCAATCGCGATCCGTTGATAGTATCGGGGTTTCTTGTTGGAAAAAGCGTCAAAGTAATCCGGTTCGGTGACGATTTTTTCTTGGGCGGCATTTAAATCCTTGCCCTTTAAAAAGCGCTGCCAAAGCTCATCTACACTCGGGAACTTCGCCAACTCCAGCTCAGTTTCAGCGCCGGTAAAAAAGTCATGTTCGATAAAACCACTTCCATTGGAAGAGTAGGCAAAAGGAATATTGAGAATTCTTGCATATTCGATCGCCTGCTGCATGCCAGCCCCAACGGAATGCTCGGCTTCTTTTGCTTCAACGATGGCAAGCGGGATCTGCCCATCTTTATGGGTAAGCAAATAATCCGCCTTTTTTCGTTTTCCCCGCTTTACAGTATTACCACGAACCAAAACCTGACCATCCGTAAAGAAGTATTCCAGCAGAATTTGTTCTTTTTTCCATCCAGCTTGTTCAATAGCGGGTGTGATAAACCGATATTTAATATCTTCTTCCGTTAGTTTTTTCATGGGATACCTCCCTCTCACAATATCTACCTACCGCCTATATCGCAATTAAACACTTGGCATATTTTAGCAACTTCCATGCTAACATAACTTTTTACCTAAGGAGGACTATATTTAATGCCCACAGACCTTAATCAATTTATCCAGTTTATTTTATAATACAACCATACAGAGTTCATCATATTGACGGCAAGGTTAGTCTAGATGTGGTAGAGTAGCTTCTATGTCCCATTACAATTACTTTACTTCTTCTTTTTGTTTTTTAAATTTTCTTCTAGGCTTGTCATTTATTTTGATGAATAGACTGGTCATTATATGATAAAAACATCTTTCTAAAGCAAACGGCTCCTTTACTTTGTTTATAGATGGAAAAAAAGAACATAAGCTACAAATAATAAACCTATGCTCCATTAAGCATTCGATTATTAAAGTAGCACCCTTTAAGAAGGCAACCCAGACAAAATATAAATCACAATAAACTGCAACTATTGTCCTTTGGAGTAAATATTATAACATTCCTCTTTGCACGTGTAACAGCCACACGTAAATTTAAACGCGCTTGATCGATTTTTTCTTTATAAATAAACCTCTGTCCTGGAAAAGATCCTTCATAAATAATAACTTCATCGAATTCTTTTCCTTTAGCTTTGTGTATTGTCATTACATTTACACCAGTCCACGTTTTTATAGAAGTGGCAAAATGCTCTTGAGTTAAAGCATCTTTAACAGCCTCAGCCGCGCCAATGTAATTGTGGTATCGACGCCAAATTTCGCTCAGACTGGAATTTAAAACCGACCCTTTATGTAACAAGCGCAAATAAGCTGCATCTATTTTAACCTGTTTAATACAATCTGATGAGGCATCCGAAAGTAACTCTCTAACGCTTATCCAATCGGAGGCTACGTCTCCAGTGAATTCGAGATTATTACATCTGTTCACGATTGCGTTACACTCATCAATGATTTTTTGCCTTTTGGAGCCGTGTATTTTTTCAGTTTTCGTATACTCGATAAGTGCCGCTGACAATGCGAGATCATTTTTGCTAGGAGGTTTATCACCGCGTCGTCCCCTAATATGTTCGCACAGATCAATGAGTAATTGCTTGAGATTACATTGTTTAGTTGAACCATGTTCAATTAATCTTGCGATAAGTACCGCGGAAATAGAAGGGCCGGCTGTTTCAATTGCAACTTCATGATGGATACTATAGGTAGCATTCTTCCATTTCTAAACTTCTGAGTTCTTGCAAGGCAATCTGAAACCGCTATCATCAAACTATTAGACGGTAGTAGTAATGCTAATGACCATCCATTTTTGTTCTCACATTTTAACCTCTTACAAGCTTTTATTACAGCAATTTTCAGCAAATAAAACTGAGCATTTCCTTTGAGAATTGGATAGTATTCGCACTGAACGTTTTTATATTTTTGGTGTTTGTTTTTCCCCGTAAGCAAGTCATTTCCAAATTGGGTAATATCAGTACCATTACTACGGTTATTTTCAGTACCAAAGTCAAATATTGTGGGAAAAAACGTTTCGATAAATTGACCAATCCTAGCAGGATCAGCCCCCCTAAAATCATAAATTCGTTGTTCAGCATCTGCCAAAACAATTAAATCACTTTTCTTTCCGAGCTGAGTTATGAATACCCATTCATCTGTATTCGTGTCTTGAAACTCATCCAAAATAATTGTAGGATAGGTTTCCGAAATGATTGTTGAAAGAGACTTGCTTTTAGTAAGCAGTCTTGCACACATATGAGCAAATAGATCAAAATGTACTAAGCCTTCTTCTTCAAATAACCTGTTTATTTCCTGTTTTTTATCTTGATCGTAATCCGCTAACCTAGCCGACGCTTCATGTGGAGGCAGGAGTCGGAGCCGTTCCGAACATAACAAATACCCGTGACTCTTCAGTATAGTCCATGTGAAACTATGGTAAGTATTAATCTCTAAATTGCTGGATATAGGCTTAGTAAGCACAATGTTAGCATGTTGTTCTACACGCGATATTGTAGATCGAGCAAAACTTAAAAATAGAACACGTTGCTCCTTTTGAAGCGCCCCGGATTCTATTATTTGCTTTGCTTTCAATAGTGCGATAGTAGTTTTTCCTGAACCAGGCCCTCCCATGACAAGGAGATTACCTTTTGTATCTAGTACTTTTTGTTTTTCATCTGAAAGTTCAAACATAGTTTGGCTCCTTTTACGCTTTTGAAGCCGGTACTTCTTTTGCAGCCTCGTCCTGATCCCCTGGTTGATTGGAAAATTTTGGGATGATGCGGATTCCTTTTAGCACTTCAACAATAAAATTAGGCATTTCATCTTCTGAGCATTGATTAAGAAAATCAGCTGCTGAACCGGACCCTTTTGCCCATTGGAAATATTCTTTTAATGATGTTTTCAATTCTTCTACTGTTTTTTCTGGTGTTGGCTTTATTGTTGAAAGATGTGCAGGCCATTCATTATTATTAATAAGGAAATTAGCATATCGCCGTAATGCTGTTTCACTCGAGCCGTTTACCACAACATTTTCAAATCCTTTTTCAGGAGCCTCATACGCATAGTCAATTGCGGAATTAATGTTATTTCTAGACTCTTCAGTCTGTTTATCAAAAAAAGCGAATACAGTCTTACCCATTTTACAGAAATAGTCCCCCAGTGGTGCTACCTGTGTCTCGGTCTCGGCATTTATTATTGCTATTCCCAAACCTTCAAGTGTGGTATATTCATTAGGGAGTAATTCATGTAATCGTTTTGCTGCAACAGGAAGAGCATCATACTCGGTTTTTCCTTCAACTATTAATACACGACGAGCTAACAATGATTCGCAAAAACGCCTTTTTACTTCTTCTCGGTATATCTTCTGCTTTACTGTAGGTGGATATTGAGCAGGAGTTCCTGTTAATATCCCATTCTTTCTATTAACTACAACAATATGTGATGGAATAAACTCTTCTAGAACATAGGGCGAATGTGAGGTGAAAATTGCTTGTGCTGATTTGGAGATTATGCTGTTTATTATACGCTTCTGAGTATGTGGGGGTATAGCTATTTCAGGTTCTTCCATTGCAAAGATAACATTTTGTTTTAGTTCAGCAATCATGGAAAGCAACGAAAGAACTAATGAATTAATCGTACCAGTTCCTTGATGATGAAAAGGAGCGGCATATTCTGTGCCATTATCGCGTAGTGAACCTGTTCCCAAAAAGACAGTAAGTATTTGCCTTAGATGTTCTCTGGTCAAATGTGAAACACGCATTGTAGGTGCATCAGCGCATTCTATAGGAACCAACGAGCGAACTGCTGTCTGAACAGATTCCAAAACATCTGATATACCGATATCCGGATCGCTAGCAACTGACACATCGCGAAGTTGTTCTAATACATTTTCCCACATTTGTGGTCGCAGTTCTTTTAACCTTAATATAATGTCTAATAGCGATCCTCTCTCCAGACTTAAAGCGCGAGTACCGGTACGAAGCGTGCGAAGATATAGGAATCCGCAAAGTCGTTTATCCCTTTTACCAAAAGTATCAAATGTTCCATCCTCTCTTTCATGTGACATAAAATAAGTAGTACCAGCAAAGTCATCTTCTTCAACATCATAATTTCCCTTGAACCCAAGTCGCAGAGCAGCAACTACACCGTCTCCATCCGTTGCTTCAGGTGGAGGTCCATCAATTAATACATTATTAGCAGTATCCCACCATTCAAGATGGTTACGGAAATGCCTCTGTTGTTCAATGCTGAGATCAACAATGATTATTTCGATAAAAATTTCAATTGGATTTCCCTCATTATCTAAATATTGACCTGCGTAAAAATCGTGTTCATCAATTACTGGCCGTCGGGACAATCGTTCAGGCCCAAGAACTAAATCTATAGCTTCCAACACTGTTGATTTTCCTGTGTTATTATCACCAACGAGTACTGAATGTCCGGGCAAAAGTAGATGGCTTTCTTTTATCCCTCTGAAATTACTAATCTGCATCTTAACAATCCTCATTGATTTCCTCCCGTAAACCAGTTATAAAAAAATCTAATCTACCAAGTGCGCATTAAGTATTAATCCGCTTTTCAGCCATAAATCCTTGCACATTCCTTGATTCAAATTATCAGTTTCTTTTATTGCATTATGTAGAAGAATACTGATAATAAAAATCCAAATATATTTATTAACCAAACTTTAATTATTTATATAATTATATCACTCATATTAAAATATTTCCATCTATCTTATAAAACTATATTTATGTAAATAATACCAGCCAATTCTGTCTCAAATAGTCCCATGCTATGTTATAGAGGTCCGGGATAAATGGAGTTAAATCCGCTTGGTTATGTATTATAATCTAGTTAACTCTAATATCCAATTAATCCATCCTGCTATTGACGATGCTCGTCGATAAAAAGTATCTTCCGACCTTACATTATATAAATTACTACGCTTCATAATCTCTACAATTTCACACTTAGAAGGTAAATACCCTTGCTTTATAAACAATTTAAAAGACTCGTTAAACACTTTGTGCGATAAAATCAATTCTACAAGCTTTAACTGTCTTGGAATGTATTTTAATCTAAACAATCTCCGCGAGAATGTATAATATTTTGTGTAAATGGTAATAATAACCACTGAAAGGGGTTGACCATTTATGCAAAATTCTAGAGAATCTTTAATTCAAGAGTTAGCCAGAGAATGTCGTTCCGTGGAGGATATCAATGAAAGATTAAAGGAGC
>DHOO01000048.1:8395-21858 GCA_002409975.1 Firmicutes bacterium UBA5388 | reverse complement strand
GTTAACCGCTTTATCGGTGGAGAGAGCTATTACTTTTTCCACGCCACAATCTAGGGCAGCTTTGATCACATTCTCCGCCCCATTGATGTTAGTCTTAATAAACTCCATCGGATTATATTCCGCAGCCGGCACTTGTTTTAAGGCGGCGGCATGGATCAGATAATCCACACCTCGCATTGCCTGAGTTAAGCGTTCCCCATCGCGAACATCACCGAGGAAATAACGCATCGCAGGCGCATTAAAGACTTGTTGCATCTCATATTGTTTCAATTCATCACGGGAAAAGACAATCAGCTTTTTCAGCTTATACCGTTCCAGTAAGGTTTTAACACATTCCCGCCCAAAAGAGCCGGTCCCTCCGGTGATTAAGACGGTTTTATGATTAAACATCGGTAATACACCTCAACTAGATGGAGGCCTTGCTCGCCTCTATAATAATCTGTTGTAAGGATTCATATTCCTTGGCAATCGTATCAAAATCGCTTTGCACAGTATTAGCAAAACCTTTGAATGACTTAATAATTTTCTCCCTTTTTTTACTTGGATCAATCTCAAAGCGGACTTCATCAATTTTTTTGGCGATCATTTCCAGTTCTACTCTTCTGTTCGGTTGGATAAACACCACAAAGAATTTGTTTTTGATTAGTTTTTTCAGTTCCCGATCAAACCTGTTAATTTTCTTTTGCGCTTCGTCTGGATTAGCCCATGAACCGAGAGCTTCCAGAGAAGAAAAGGTTTTTTCAAACCTGCTAATCTGCTGAGCCAGTTTGTGATAGTCATTATCCATTAGTTTTTGCTGTTTCAAAAGATACTCCGGATCATAAACACAAGAAGAAGTAGTTGGAAACCAGTCCGGGTCTACCACTCTGTTTTTTAATCGTTTGTCAACTATTTCTTCGAAGGGAGTAAAAACCGTTCCCTCAATCTTAGCCCCGCCTTTGGTAGTATTGATAAACTCACCCTGTCGGTAGTTAGAAATCAAAGCTTGCAATTCGAGGCGCATCCGGTTTAAACTTTCGTTAGTATATACTTTTTCGCCATCAACGGCGTCAACTAAAAAGGCCCCTTTTAACCAGTTTTCATTGACAGCAGGATTATAATAAGGTATTCCTCCGGCATACCGGTACTCTCCGCGATAAGCCAGGTTCTGTCCGACAAAGATTAAGGGATCAAAGCCTAGATATTTTAAGAGTTGAACTAAGACCACAGTGATCGTCGTACTATCAAAGACCCCCTTTATTTCTTTCCCATTTGTTAAGCGTAGATAATAAGGGGCTAAAGTATCTTGAGTATTAATCATATGGGCCATGATACCGGGATATTTGTGTAAGGAAATGCCAACCGTACTGCCAAAGATTAAGGGAATACCGGTAATCTTCTCTTCAACCACTTGTTTGTAAACACCGTCAAAATTATTAGGATCATAGGAAGTAGCCGCATCCGGATAGATCTGATGTTTAAGCAGCGGGACCAGACCCGAACCGGCTGAGAAAATATAGGCTAAACCATTCTCTTTAATATATCTAATATTTTTGATCTCATCCATTAGAGATGGGCCGGCAGCCACAATCAAAGCCGGAATCCCTTGAAAACGGTTTTTCTCACTTAAAATATTGGGCGTTTCCAAAAGATATTTAAAGTTTCTGATGCTATTTACCGTCCATTTTCTCTGATAGACGGTCGTAGCCTGTAAGTTAATCCTTTTTGAGGCCACTATATTTTGGAAACTATGTATGAACTCTGTGGTTAATTCTTGAAAGATCCGCTCATAACTAGGAAGGGCTACAAATAAGAGATTCCCATCGGTAAAATCGGTGAAATCCTTGAGAAGGAGTGGTCGGTTGGCCGGAGAGATCTCAACATAAAGATTCTTTAAGTTCTTGACCGGAAGATTGGTTATTAATCGGGTAGCAAGGTAGGTATAAAGAATCTCGGGCGTCGGTTCATAAATAGTAAACTCCATCTGTGGGTATTTCTTGGTAAAAGCTTCGATATGATACCCTAAGCCTACTCCAAAGAAGAAAACATGATGGTACTCCTCTACCTTTGCAAACTGGGCAACAAACCGCTCGGCTTCCGCTTCCGGGTTATAGCTACTGTGAAGGTAAAGAGCGCTCCCTTCTTCCTCTACCATTAAAGTCGGTGTCCCGTTTTTTGCCGAGGTGACCCACACTCGTTGGGGCAATTCATTCTCTATCGGTTTGAGCGCCTGCCAGAGAAGGGGAAATCTCTCGGTTAAAAAATTTAAATTATCAATTAAGATCATTAGCTAACCCCTCTGTTGTTAATACTTGCTCTATTTGTTCAGCCAGCGATGAAAAAAGTGGGCTGATTTCGTATTGCATTAGATCGGCGATCAAAACATAATCAGAGTTTTCCATCGCCGCTTGTAACGCTTCTATTTTTTCACGAAATTCTGCTTCACGCTGGGCATAGGGGTGTTGAGCTTCAGTCCCCGCCGTATAACTACCTACTGCGGTCATTACCTGCAACAGCCATTGTAAGCCTTCTATTAGCTGGGCAAAATTACTCCACGAATCTGCGGTCGGTCCCCGGTAAAACTCATCGCACAGCTTTTCGACTTCAGGGATAGCTCTCTGCAGGTATTCTTGGGCCGTAGACATCGTCTCCACCAGTAATTCTCTAAAACTTTTAGTCCCAACCTCTATTTCTTTTATATTGGCTATATTTTGGCTGAGATAGTGGGCATAATCAACACTGATTTCCAGACCATCAATTGTTAAGGAGGAAAAGATCAGTCCGGTATTTTTCAGTTTTTCTTCAATTTTCGCAAACATCATCTCAATTGACGAAGGATGGTTCTCTAACTCTAGTTCCTGGTCTAAAATTTTAATTTTCACTTTTACTCCCCCAATAAGTCAAACTTTCTGATCTTAATGCTTTCAATTATTTAAGATGCAATCACAAGATATGACTTGATACCCGCAACTCGACGCTTGATACTTGTTTTAAACTCCACAAGCCGACCTGCAACAAGTGACCGGTTACGAGTGAAGTATTTATGCATTTTCCTCATTTAATAAGATATCGGCAATTGCCGGTCAAAAATTTAGTATTGTGAATTCTTTAGATGACTTAATCATAATCTTGGTCCAAATGAAGATAAAAAAAGTAAAGACCTGGTCTTTACTTGGTTTTTTTACTCCACATGGCGTTTAATTCTTCGATCCCTACCTTGGCTTCCACTGCTTTTTGATTCTCTTTCTGTATTTCCAGGTAGACCTCTTCCCGATGCACCGGAATACGCTTTGGAGCGCTGATGCCTAGCTTAACCTGTTCCCCCTTGACTTCAACAATTGTTATTTTAACGTCATCCCCGATGATAATGCTCTCATTAAGTTTTCTGGTAAGTACCAGCATCTAAATCCTCCTTGACTTATCCTTTTGGTTTCAAAATAAAATTATCAACCATCCTTTTAGATCTGTGAACTCTGACTATATTTTCTCCAAAATCAAGGAAGATCCTGCAAAAAATCGAAATTTAAGCATTTTATTTAGCAGCTACTTAGCAGCTACAATGTTTTGCGGTGATTTCTTCGCCCATAACCTACAATGTAAAGGATAGCCCACGTCGGTAAGGATCACCTGCAACCCTTTTTTTGCGGTAGTATTAATGACCAGCGGCGCCTGGAGGTTAACGGTAGCATCTTCCGGATGATCCGGGGGGATCGTCACAATCGACAGTAGTAACACTTCCTCCGGTTTAGTGATCCCCAGTTGCTCTCTTTTTGCTTCCTCTAAAACCAGGTCATAATCGGGACAGATCTCAAAAGGAGAAAGCACAATAAAGGCCGTCCCCGGGTTTTTGAAAGATTGCAAACATCCAAACACCGAATCTTCAGAATGTAAATGAATAAACTGATCCTCAGTTTCAAAACCAGGAAGCCCTACCGGAAAGTAAATCATCTCTTCCTTGGTAACCTCTACTTCGCCATAGAATTTGGTCTTAATTTTCATTATTTCACCTCACAGCATTTTGCTGATTCGATCGCTTGTCATAATATCTTGATAGGGCTTTTTGCGTTGTCTTTTGATTTAATTATCCCAATATAATATATTGATAGCCTAATACAAGTCAAACACTATATATTGTATTGGAACCTTTTAAAAAGGATAAAACGCAAAAAGCTTTGATCGGAAAGTTTATTTCACCCAAACTCGAGCTTTTAGAAAGTCTGGTAAAAATATGTTTAAGGAAATTTGACTCTTCGGCGATATACCTCAAATATAATTTACTAATGTATTCTGGATAATCCGCGCTCCGGTGGCCAGCGCCGCCTGATAAACGCTCTCCTGCATCTTCAGATTCATCGTAACCTCAGCATAATCCGTATCTTCAGTCTTGCTGAGCAATTCCGTAAAATTAATGTTCATCAGCTCCATGCGCTCAATATTCTTTTCCAGCCGGTTAACCTTGGCCCCAATCTCCCCCCGCACCTTTAAAACCTCATCCAAGCGGTTCTGGATGGCAGGCAGATCGGTGTTTGAAATCGCTTGATGATCTCCGGTCGGGAGACGGTCAATAAATTCTGATAATTTATCAAAAAAGTCGCCAAACACCCGTTCACCGGTGACTGTTACATCCATGGTAATACCGGTACCTACTTCCGCTTTTAAAGAGGCGGAAGAACCTTGCCAGGTAATAGTATCCGGATTCGGAGGGTTAGGGGTAATACTATACGCAGGCTGATTCGTCCTCTGTCCGGCGAAGATATAGGTATTCTCCTGCTGGGTATTGGCAATCTGATACAAATGATTTCGTATTTCATCCACTTCGCTGCAGATCGCGTCGAGATCAGTCTCCGCTAAAGGACCATTAGCCGCTTTGATTGCCAAGTCATTCAAACGGTGCAGCACCTTGGTCATCTCATCCAACGCGTAATCAGAACCGTTTAATAAAGCCTTAGCAGCTTCAGCGTTTTCCTTGTATTGCTCACCCTCCACAATCCCTTTTTTCAAGCGCATTCCGATAATCATCCCCACCGGATCATCAGACGGGCGGTTAATCATTTTTCCGGTGGAAAGCCGGGTATAGTTTTTATTCATCCGTTCCAGGGCGCTTTGGATGTTTCCGGTCAGCCCCATATGGATCATATTTTCAGTTACACGCATTGGTATTCCTCCTCTCACTTCTGTTTGCCCCAGCTGGCTGGGGTGGGAGACTACTTCTCGCAGCTCGTCACTTGTGTTGAATGATAACCTTTGCGACTGTAGGTCCCAAAATCCGGCAAATACCGCTCATGGCTCGTCCCAATTTTCATTCTTTCATGTGCCCCAGCTTGCCGGCGTGGCGACTACCTACCCACTATCCCGGTGCCATTAATCAGCTTATCCAATGTCTCGTCAATGGCGGTCATCATCCGAGCAGCCGCATTGTAAGCATTCTGAAATTTAATCATATTCGCCATCTCTTCATCGAGTGAGACCCCAGCCACCGATTCCTGCATATTTTGTAAGTGACCAATCAGCGTCTTCTGGTTAGCATGGGTGACTTTAGCCTTTTCCGCATCCACCCCTAATTTAGCAATTAAGCCGCCGTAAAAATCGGATAAGGAAGCCCCTCCAAGCGCAGCAAAGGGTTGGTTCTTGATCAAATTCGCAAGAGCTAAAGCATTCTCACCATTACCAACCGCTTGAGGATCTGCACTTAAAGAAGCGGCAATCGCGTTCAGACCGTTAACTGAATCGAGGATGGCAGCATCCAAGGTAATATTCGAAGCATCACTCCCTGCTTCGAAAAACCTACGACCGTCAAGTCCATCCAAACCATATCCCAGCTCATGTTGGTCATTAAACGCCGTCACTAAAGTCTCGGTAAACTCATCTAATGCCTTCATATAATACGGCACTTCCACATCGCGCATCTCCATCAGACCTTTAATCTCCCCGTCGGAAAAGTTAACGGGCTGCTGGTTATAAGCCCATACCGCTTTATACATCCCATTAGCATTGGCTACCGTTTCCAGGGCAAAAGAAGCATCCCCGTTAACCAACATCATCCCAGAGATATTAATACTGTAGCGATTAAGCTCATCACTCTGGACTGAGATGGCTGTTAGTTTTGAAAGTTCGGTAACCAAAACTTCGCGGTGGTCTAATAAATCATTGGGGTGATCACCCATCGCCACCACTTTCGCAATTTCTCCATTAAGTCCGGCGATCTGTTGCGCCAGACTGTTAACTCTACCCACTCGGACCCCAATCTCGGTATTCAGATCCTGTTGTAAAGTTTTAAGCTGGTTATAAGTGCTACGAATGGTATCGCAAAGGTTAATCGCTTTCTCCCGCACTACGGAGCGCACCGCCGCATTATCCGGGCGGTTGGCATTACCCAGTTTCTGGAGGGCATCCCAGAACTCATTAAGCTGCGAACCGATACTGGCGCCGGTCTCCAGGTCAGCCGGTTCCGCCATCGTTACTTCCAATTGATCAAAGTTTCTTTGCCGGGCATCCCAGTAACCCAAAGAAGCGCTCTCAAATTGTGTTCTGCGATCAACAAATTCATCGCGCATCCGCCGAATCTGATCAACCATAACTCCGGTTCCAATCTGACCCGCAATCGCATTCCGATTCATAGTTGGAACCGCATAAGGGTCAGTAGCCGTCATCCCCGCTATTTGCCGGGAATATCCCGGTGTGTTGGCATTACTAATATTGTGTCCTGTCAGATCCAGAGCCAACTGTTGAGCCCGCAAACCCCGCAGGCTGGTCTCAATTCCTCCAAAAGTTGAACGCATGTTATCCTCTCCAATTAATTACTGACTTGTTGCCTTGAGTCTCCACATTTCCGGAAGAACCATAAAGGTTACTCCCTTCATCACCATGGATAACCCTCAGACAGTAGCCGGCCACAGCCAGAGAATCTTCAAGTAACTGTTGGTTAAAAAGGTTCAACTCCTTAATTTGCCTGACCAAGCTCGCCCTTTCTTCGTTAACAGATTGCAAATCAGGAGCCTCCCGCCTTTGAGCATGGTTCTGACCGAGTAAACTATTAGCAATCATTAGTTCTTTCTTTTCTTCGTTAATAATTCTGCCTAATTCCCCAATATCATCATGTAAAATAGCTTCTTTTTTATCTAGAGCCAAAGCGACCAATCTTTTGAGAAGGTTGATTTCTTGCGTCATCAGATCTTGGATTTCCTTAGTCGGCACCCTCTTCATCCTCCCACAATTCGGTCAACCAGACTTCGCACCAACATCCGGTGGGCCACCTGCTCGCTGGAAACCTGATATTCACCTTTGGCGATTGAATCCCTAATCTTTTCCACAAGTTCGGAACGAACCTCAGGTAACTGAGCTATATTATTACGAATCTTGTTTAACTCTTTGGCTTCTGGCGACAGTAGCAAGGAATCACCCCGTCGTACGGACTCTGTTGACAATACGGTCCGATTTTTTTGACTAGTTGCCACATTATAGGCTTTAATAATTGATTTAACTTGTTGATTTGAGATGATCATGTCTTTTGACCCCTTTCCCTTGGAAGATCTCTCAAAGCTTATATCGGTCTCTCCCCGCCGGATGTTTAGTGGAATTTACTGTTTATTTTTTAAAGAAAGATTAACGCCGCTTATAAATAGAATCTAAAGAATGAACTTTTCCCGGGATCTTAACCTCGGCGCGATTTCGGATGTCTTTGGCTGCTTGTGTTAACTCGGAACGTAATTTAACAACACATTTTTGACAGTAACGCCCCTGAAAAATTGGAACGCCACAGGATTCGCAGACCTTTCCCCCGGAATCTTCATCCATCTCCTCAGAAGCTAAACGACCTTCTCGCAAAAACCTAGTAATCACCGCTGGTTCGACCCCGGTCTCGCGGCTTAACACAAGAACAGAAACCCCAGGATGCTCCCGCATATACTCCCAGATCTTCTGGAAATCTGCTTCGTCCTTGCCTAAACATTGTTGGCAAACATTATGTTCTTGAAAGCTAAATAAACTTCCACATCGTTTACAATTTTTCAAACTCAAATAATGGCCCTCCTTATATAAAACTCCATGATGGTCATTACGGTTTCAGCATCCACTTTTCCTCAAGCACTCCTACCGCAATAGTTAGGGCTTTGACTCCGGTAGCGCCTGCCAGTAATAGTACTCTAGCCGCTTCCGAAAGCGTGTAACCCGTAGTACAGATGTCATCGACCAACAGTACTTTTTTCCCGGCTACCGCTTGGCAATCCGCCACTAAAAAGGCGTCCTCGGCATTTTCCTTTCTTTCCTTGCGACTTAGTTTGCTCTGGCTCTTGGTAGGTTTAACCCGATAAAGCGTCTCCGAAAGCAGAGGACGACGGATAGCTGCCGCTAATGGTTGCGCCATCAATTGTGACTGGTTGTAACCGCGGGCTGACAACTTTTGGGGGTGAAGAGGAATGGGGATGATGATTTGAATATCATCAAGCCTGGTTTCGTTTTCTGCCCACGCCGCTAAGAGAGTACCCAGCCCCCTTGCCAAATCCGGACGGAAATTATATTTGGCGGCATGTAGTAATTCCCGCATAAAACCATCATACACCGCCACCGCCAACCCTTGTTCGTAAAACCGGGCTTCCGTTCGACACTGAGAACAGGGTTCCTGCTCCCTTCCTCTCAGTGGGCGGTCACACCGGGAACAGACCGGTTTAGTAATCAATGGCATCCGGGCCAGGCATCTTCGACAAAAGGCAAGCTGATAATAGGGTTGAAAACTATCCCCGCAAAAAACACACCTCGGTAACGGAGGATAGATTAATTCTAAGATTCTTTGATATAAATTTGCCAAAAGAAACCCCTATTTATTTATCGGATAGAAACCGGCTTTTCTTAATATTATTTATGGTAAGGTAGCTTTACGTAAACCTCCGCATCTTCCGCGCTTCTTTATTCATGAGCTCTATTCCTCTTCTGGCTTCTTTCATCGCCGGGGAGACCGTGTCGGCTACAAAGTAAACTATACCATCAGGGTCTTCAGCGCTTCTACCCACCCGACCGGCAATTTGAATCAAAGTTTCAGTAGAGAAGATCCGCTGATGATCGGCGTATAAAATCATGACATCCAGACCGCGAAAATTTAAGCCTCGTTCTAAAAGAGTAGTAGTGAAGAGCGTAGTAAGTGAGCCGGAAGAGAATTTTCTAATCTTCTCCTCTCGCTGAGGATCCCGGGAGTGAAGGTAAGCAAGCTGATGGTTCTTTTCTTGAAAATAACCTTTCAATTTGGTCCCAAACTCCTCCACTAGCTCGACTGTGGGTAGGAAGATCAAGGCTTTTCGGTTCCTCTCTTGAAGACCAAGAATAAAATCGCTTAAAACCCCTGGTACAAACCATTCTTTTCTCGTGGGTAATTTACATCTAACCAGCAAGGGTAGGGGTAATAAGTGACCGTGATAACGAAGGGGAATCTTTGCCACCTCAATCTTCCGTTGGTCGGCCATTCCCCGCCAGGAGGCATCGGGAGTCGCGGTCATATAAATTTTCTTACCTGTCGGCAGCAGCACCTTGTCTAAGGCGGCGTTCAACATGGGATTCCCATATAAAGGGAAGGCATCCGCTTCATCTACAATCACCAGGTGAAAAAAAGGCGCAAAGCGCAGCAACTGATGGGTAGTCGCCACCACTAACAATGAACCCGGAACTTCTTCTTTTCGGCCACCATATAGAATAGTAAAATCCAAGCCGGGAAAACTTTGTTTAATTCGTTCCGCCAATTCTCTTACGATCTCCCGCCGCGGAACGGTCAGCAACACTCTTTTCCCCTGGGATAATGCTACCTTGAGCACCGGGAAGACCACTTCTGTCTTGCCGGCGCCACAAACCGCCCATACTAAAAGGGTACGGGCGCTCTCATTCTGCCAGAAACTAAGGACCTGATCAACGGCCCGTTGCTGCCAGTAGGTAAATTCCGGAAGGAGAAGCTGAGGCGCTGAGCCCACCTTTACGGTCGGCGTCTCCCCCCTCCAACTATACAGTGGGACTAAATCGGAAAGAGTACCCAGGTTCCAACAGGACGAACAAACCCGGCACGGATAGGGAGCGGCCTGTAGATATTCCAGATAAATCCTTTCTTTTTCCCCGCACCGACGACAATAAAAACGCCCGATCGGATCCAGCCCTACTCCGGCCACCCGTTTGATCCTTCCTTCCAAGACCAGCTCATGAAGGAGCAATTCAAGGATGTTCTCCGGCGCCTCAAGCCCAGTCCGTGCTAAAGAACGGACAAGCTCAGCAGGGGTCAATTCCCTCCCGGGAAGAAGTTTTTGGAGCAAGCGCCTCATCTGATCTCGACCCGAAAGAAGTTGGGAAGGAGAAGGATGGTTATGAACACGAACCCAAGCGCCTTTCTCCGTCCAGGCATATCGTCTAGTTGTTCTGGCAAGCTCTTTATTAAGGCGCCGAAAGGAAAAATCGGTCCTTTCCCCTAGTAACGGGAGACAATTCACCTGAATTCTCTCTGCCAGCCACAAAGGAAAGGACCGGTCCCAGCACCAGACTTCAGCTCCTCCGTTCTTTGTTCCCCACCAAACTTCAAGCTCAGGGTCGGGAGAAATGTTGATGGCAAAACCATTCGCTTTAAACAACAGGGTCAGGTAATAGCGAAAATACAACAATTACATCCTCCCCTTTGCCATTTCTGGGCTCTGAACACCAGGTAATTACCGCCCGGCTGGAATAACCCAGAAAATATTTCGATGCTTGTCGATTTACCCGGCTCTGATGTTCGGCGCCTTCACGTGCGCTGGGAGTAGCCGACGTGAACGACCAGCAACTCATCCAAACGCGAATAACGTTTTTCAATTTTATTATTCTGCACCGCGATGGCCAGAGCTTTCTTTGTACCGACCAAGACGACCATCTTCTTTGCTCGCGTAATGGCAGTGTAGAACAGATTTCTTTGCAACAACAAAAAATGTTGGGTAGTTACCGGTAGAACCACCACCGGATATTCACTCCCTTGGCTTTTATGAACAGAAATGGCATAAGCCAGAACCAACTCATCCAATTCCTCATAATCATAAGTAACCAGATGTTCCTCTTGTTCTTCGGTAAAAGCCACGGTTACCAGTTGTTCTTCGGGATCAATCTTCACAATTCTCCCCATATCCCCATTAAAAATCATCTTTTGATAATTATTCCTGATCTGCATCACTTTATCGCCTTGCCGGAAAATCCTTTCTCCAAAATAAAGCTCCGGTTTGGAGCTGGACTCGGCATTCAACACCTTTTGCAGAAGGGTATTAAGGTTTTCCACCCCGGTTATGGTCTTCCGCATCGGAGAAAGAATTTGGATCTCCGCCAGCGGATCACATTGCAAATAACGCGGAAGTCTTACCGTCACTAGCCTAATGATCTCCTCCACGATCTTCGTTGGCTCTGCGGCGTTAAGAAAATAAAAATCATTAGCCCCTTTTAACTCGGGCATGACCCCTTTATTAATCCGGTGGGCATTAGTTACAATCTTACTCTCGGCCTGCTGACGAAAGACAGTCTTTAAGCGGACCAGAGGAACCACTCCCGCCGTAATCAGATCCCGCAGCACTGAACCGGGGCCAACCGATGGCAATTGGTCCTGATCCCCCACCAAGATTAATCTCGTCCCCGGAGTAATGGCCTTTAATAACTGGTAAAAAAGGGGTAGATCGAGCATCGAAACTTCATCAACGATCACCACATCCGCCTCTAGCGGACGCTCTTCATTCCGTCCGTAATGTAAACCCGTACCCGAAGTATAGCCAAACTCCAATAGACGATGGAGCGTCTTGGCCTCTTCTCCGGTAGTTTCACTTAGTCTTTTAGCCGCCCGTCCAGTCGGCGCGGCCAACAGTACTTTTTCCTCTTTTAATCGGAACAAGCGGATTAAACTACAAACGGTTGTTGTTTTTCCGGTTCCCGGCCCGCCGGTAATGATCAAAACGCCTTCCTGGAGCGACTTTTTTACCGCTAAACGCTGCTCAAAAGTGAGCGCGGTAAGGTTCAGCTCTTTTTGCTCAGCAGGCGTCAGTTTTTTCTCCAGCCCCGCTCCCAACAGAGAAGCTAGTTTTTCAGCGGCCCTGCGTTCACACCAGTAAAAAAACGCCAGATAAAGCAGGCCATCTTCTTGATAGATTTCTTTTTCTCCAGCCAACCCGGTGATCCCTTTCGCTACTGCTTCCTCCGAAACATCCAATTCCCCACTGACTTCTTTAGTAAACTCCTCCTGAGGAGCAAAGACATGCCCTTCCTCAGCATATTTGCGTAAGAAATAAAGGATGGCTGCTCGAATCCGTTCGGGAGAGGCGGGGTCTTTCCTCCCTAAAAGCCCGGCAATTCGGTCCGCGGTCTTAAAACCAACTCCGAACAAGTCATCAGCCAGGCGATAAGGATTGTCCCGTATTATTTCCGCTGCTTTTTCTCCGTAATGATGATATATTTTGGTCGCTAAGACCGGAGTGATGCCTACTCCGCGGAGAAAGATCATTACGCGGCGGATCTCTTTCTGTTCAGTTAGCGCCTTGGTGATTTTATCGGCTTTTTGCGCTCCAATCCCCTCAATTTCTAGGAGCCGCTCCGGGTTCTCCTCAATGATGTTAAGCGCTGAGAGCCCAAAGGCCTTAACTATTTTTCCGGCTGTAACCGGTCCAATACCTTTAATCAGGCCTGAACCAAGGTAGCGTTCAATCCCTTCGATCGTCACCGGGGGGATCACCTCAAAAGTATCGGCATTAAATTGTCGCCCATAGGTCGGATGGATGCTCCACTCTCCGCTCAGTCGCAAACTTTCTCCCACTCTCACGTTGGATAAATAGCCAACGATGGTCGTGTTTTCGGTCGCGGATTTAAAACGGGCCACCGTATAACCATTCTCTTCATTTTGGTAGGTAATTCGTTCAATAATTCCTTCAAGCTCCGCCATGCTCATTACCTCTTTCCCGCTGCAGACTTTGAATAATTTGAATGGCCAGGTAGCCCGTTAGCCACCCGGAAGGGATCGCCAGTAACAGCGCCCAGGGAAGAAAGGAAAAAACGCCGGCGCCGGGAAGAAGAAGATACAAGGTTAATAACTGTCCGCTATTATGCGCAACCGCCCCGGCAATACTTAGACCAATCAGACTAAAAAGCTTTGGTGCTTTCTTTCGTAAGATACTCATTACTAAAAGAGCGGCAATACTCCCCCCCACACTTAAAGCAAAGGAAACTGAGAATAAAGTCCCAGTCAGCAGCGAAGCCAGAAAAATTCTCCCCCCGGTTACTAACCACACCATTTGATTTTTCTCCGTCAGTAAGACAACCAGCGTCACCAGATTAGCTAAACCAATCTTCGCCCCGGGGATGGGGAGCACTAAACCAAGGGGAATAAGATAGGTCTCGAGGAGGCTGAGGGTAACCCCCAGGGCGATATAGAGCCCAGTTTTGGTTATCATTCTGATCCGCTCTTGATTAGAAATTTTTCTTTTCTTGTTCAAAGGAACACCTCGTTGCTTGTTGCTTGT
>DHOO01000048.1:0-8193 GCA_002409975.1 Firmicutes bacterium UBA5388 | reverse complement strand
CTTGGAGTTTCCCTCGTGCCTTATTGCTCATCTCTTAGATCATGGTTTACCTATAAAATTAACTATAATAGGCCAAGCTCTCTAACTCTAGAGTCACATCGGCGTGATGAACCCGTATTCCCTCGGGAATCGCTAGTTTTACCGGAGCAAAATTAAGAAAAGCTTTTACTCCGCTCTCTACACAACGATCGAACATTGCCTGGGCCGCTGTAGCGGGCACGGTTAGAATAATAATAGAAATTCTCAACTTTTCAATTATCCCTGGCAGATGCTGTACCGAATAGATTGGCACCCCGGCAACCTGTTGGCCAATTTTCCGTTCGTCACGATCAAAGGCGGCCACCATCCTTAATCCTTCATTAGGTAAAGCCTTTTTGCTTTGACTAACCCCATAGCGGATAAAGGCTTGACCTAGATTTCCCACTCCTACCAGACCAACATAAATCTCCTGGTGGAGGCTAAGGATGCGGCGCAATTCTGCTCGCAAGGTGACAGTACTATAGCCTACCCCTTGTTTACCAAATACGCCAAAAAAACTCAAGTCTTTACGAATTTGCCCTGAAGTAACCCCCGATCTTTCTCCTAATTCCTGCGAAGAAATAATCGGTGATAAGTCAGTGTCGATTTCATCAAGAACCCTTAGGTATAAGGGTAAACGGCGAATTACTACATCTGGAACCCTTCGTATCTTCACCGGATTCCCTCCTTTTAAAATTTAATCCTCAATTCGACGTTCTCTCGGAAGATCCCTTCTTTAAACAGAAAAGCCTTACCTTTTTATGGAATTAAATGTTCCGGTTTTTCTTGTCCTAAACAGATCTTCCTTTGAATATAGTTTTACAATAGTAGATTTGGTTACAGAACAACAGGGGGTCTGAATAGAGTGAACTCTCTGCCTAAAAAACCTATTTTACCCGAAAGGTTCTGGTTCCTGTTGGCCGTAGGACTAACCTTCTTTACTTTCCTTATTGGTGTTGGCATTTGTTTGATCGAACTAAGTCAAAACCATAGTTTGCCCTATCCGCTTCTTTATCTCAAACGTCTTTACCATCTCGATTCCCAGGTCGGTAGAAATTTTTTTTCCCGGGTAATACCAGGTTTTAAACGATACCGTATTGAAGATGACCCGGATTTTATTTTAGATACTAAAGGCGCCGATCTGCTTCTCCGTTTCTTGGTTAATATCCGTAACCCTTCTCCTCAGGAGATGTTTAAATCACAATTCCCTTTACTTGCTTTAATTGAAGAGCAGAAAAACTATGCTTTGACTCCTGTAAGCCTCCATCCCGTGGTAGAACAAAGAGCTCTACCGGAGACGAGAATAATTCCGCCTCCTAGAGAAAAACCTGAAAATCATCTGCTCCCGCAGAAACGATTGGATAAGACTAGGGTTTTAATCTATCATAGTCATACTTCCGAGTCTTACCTGCCCGTTAGTGGAAAAACCCATCTTCATAACGGACGAGGCGATGTCGTGCGGGTGGGTGAGTCTTTAGCCACAAAGCTGAGAGAGGTTTATAATATCCAGACTCTTCATTGCGAGACCATTCATGATCACTATCCCTTCCGCGACGCCTATAAACGCTCGGAGCAAACCGTTAAGCAACTCCTCACCGAAAACCCTGAAGTCGAAGTGGTTTTGGATATCCATCGGGATGCGACCCCAGGTTTAGACCATAAAGTTAAAATCAAAGGAAAAACCGCGGCTAAGCTCATTCTGGTCGTAGGTTCCGAGCGCATGGGCCTTCAACACCCCCACTGGGAGAAAAATTATAGTTTTGCTAAGTCCTTATTAGAAATCATGGATCGTCTTTATCCCAATCTGGCCCACGGGGTTATTCTCGCTGAAGCCCGGTATAACCAACACCTCCATCCGCAGTCGATTATCATCGAGTTTGGTGATGACAAATCGACCTGGGAGGAAGTAAGCTATTCGATTCAACTCTTCTCTGAAGTCCTCGCCTCTTACCTGAATCTCAATTCAACCGGCTACTCCATGTAATCTTTTTTATACCGCTTTTTTTATAATACGGGTCACTTTTAGTTGGTATTGTTCTGAATCTTTCACACGCTGATCGTAGAGGTTAATTCCTTTATAACTAAAGAAGATAAACAACAGTCCGCAGGCCATACCTCCTGCTTCTTGCCATCTTGGCAGCTGTAAAAGAGCCATTAGCTTTTCTCCAACTAAGTACCCGCAGAGAAAAAGTAGTAACGGCGCCGCATACAACAGAAGACTAGCCCTTAAAAAAGAAGAGCTACCCAGCCCAATCTCTACTCTATCTCCCACCTGCAAATCCAGTTGATTAGGGATTACTACCTCCTGCTCTCCTTGACCCATTATTGAACAAGCCCCACAATTATTACATGCCGAATGGCGAAGGTAACGCAACCGTGCTTGATCCCCTTCCAGCCCAATCACCACAGCTTCTTTCTCCATTACAACCCCCCCTTTTTATTTGAGAAAATTGCATAATCCAAAAATACCATATCAACAACATAAAATACGTTTCCATGGCTTGGGCAATTTAAGAAAGCGAGGATTAAGCCTCGCCATCAAATAAGTAAACGTCCTTTTTTCATAAAAGTTTCCTGCTTGATAAGATCTATCGTAAATGAACTATGCTCTACAATCCCCTTTAAAAATAAGCTTCCATAGTTCTCCAAAAAACAAAGGGGCAAGCACTAAACTCATAACCATCATCCATTCACTAACAGATAAGCTTTGTACGCGGAAGATCCGCATCAGAAATGGGATGAAAAAAACTAAAAGTTGTAAAGACGCTGACACAACTATGCCAAGGAGCAAATATTTATTCTTTAAAAACCCTCGTCGCCATAAAGATTGGGTTAATGAACGATAGTTAAAGGCGTGAACCAGTTGACTTATTCCCAAAGTAGCAAAAGCCATGGTTTCCCCCTTGGCCACTGATTGCCGCAGTCCTAATCTAAAAGCAAGGAGGGTAATACAGGCGATAAAAGCGCCAAAAGCCGCAATCGAAAGCTTAACTTTAGGGCCGAAGATCCCTTGCTCCGGGTTGAGGGGGGGTCTTTTCATGATATCCCCTTCCGGAGGATCGACCCCTAATGATAAAGCCGGAAGCGTATCGGTAACCAGGTTAATCCAGAGAATTTGAATGGGATATAAAGGAATGGGCCACCCTAAGAGAATAGCTGTAAAGATGGTTAGGAGTTCCCCTACATTACAGGAGAGGAGAAAATAAACCGCCTTTTTAATATTCTCAAAGATTACCCGTCCTTCCTGAACAGCATGGACAATGGTAACAAAGTTATCATCGGCCAATACCATCTCGGCCGCCTCTTTAGCCACATCTGTTCCGGTCCGTCCCATCGCCGCCCCGATATCAGCCCTTTTTAACGCCGGAGCGTCATTCACCCCATCCCCGGTCATCGCTACTACTTCTCCGTTAGCTTTTAACGCCTCAATAATCTTTACTTTATGTTCCGGAGAAACGCGGGCGTAGACTCTAATTTGACCGACCTTCTTTTCCAGTTCTTCCCGGCTGATGACATCAAGTTCTTCACCCGTTAAAATCTGATCCTCATTAGCTAATAATCCTAATTTTCCCGCAATTGCCCTAGCGGTATCACGGTGATCACCGGTGATCATTTTGACTTCGATTCCGGCTTGATGGCATACCTTAATCGCAGCCTTAGCCTCCGGGCGCTCCGGATCGAGCATGCCCATAAAGCCGACAAAGGTTAACTCTTGTTCCCCTTCGTCAACTGAGGTAAAACCAGGGGCGGGATAAGGGCGCAAGGCAAACCCTAAAACCCTTAGGGCTTCTGCCGCCAGCTTTTTATTCCAGTCCAGAAATTCCTTTTTCTTCTCTGGCGTCAATTCGTGAGGGCTATCACTCCCTAACCACCATCGAGATTTTTCCAAAACCAAATCAGGCGCTCCTTTGGTCAACAGCCATAACTCTTCTTCTTCAGCCTTCTCAGTAATAATTGAAGATAGATTACCCCGATGAACGGTACTCATCCGCTTGCGGACAGAATCAAAAGGATACTCCTTGATTCGGGGGTAATCCTTCCGTAGGTTCTGACGATGGTATCCGGCTTTTTCAGCGACAATCAGCAGGGCGCCTTCGGTCGGATCTCCGATCATCTTTTCTTCTTCCTTATAGCTTAAGTCGGCATCATTGCATAAGACTCCGATTTTTAGGATTAAGGATAAAAGCGGCTCCTGCTTGATTTCTACCGGTGTTCCATTATTGAGAAACTTTCCCTCGTTGTTAAAACCTTGGCCAGTAACTTCATAACTATCTGTTCCCGTCAATACTCGCTGCACGGTCATGGCATTTTGGGTCAGGGTCCCAGTCTTGTCGGAACAAATCACCGTAGCTGAACCTAAAGTTTCTACCGCCGGAAGCCTCCTAATAATGGCCTTCTGTCTTGCCATTCGCTGAACCCCTAAAGCCAGAACAATAGTGACAATCGCTGGTAATCCTTCTGGAATTGCCGCCACGGCCAGACTAACCGAGACCAAAAACATTTCGTAAAAGCGGTTTCCGCGAAGAAGTCCGACGATAAAAATGAGGAGACAGATGCCAATCGCCAGTAAGCCCATTTGTTTTCCAAAGTCGGCCAACTTCTTCTGAAGCGGTGTTTTTTCCGGTTCTACCTCCTGAATCATCCCGGCAATCCGCCCGATCTCAGTCTCCATCCCCGTAGCAGTCACGAGCGCTCGCCCGCGACCAAAGGTGGCAATGGTGCTCATAAAGAGCATATTTCTCCGTTCGGCAAGCGGCGTTACCCCCATAGCGGTAAACTCCGGCGCCTTTTCTACGGGAACCGATTCCCCGGTTAAAGCCGATTCATTGATCTGCAAATTATCGGCTTCCAGTAATCTGGCATCAGCCGGGACCAGATCCCCCGCTTCCAATAAAATAAGATCTCCTGGAACCAGTTGACGCGCTGCTACTGATGTTGCCTCACCCTCCCGGAAGACCTTGGCTGTTGGAGCGGAAAGCGTTTTTAACGCCGCCAGCGATTTTTCCGCCTTAAACTCCTGGAAGACACCGAGAACCGCATTAATGACCACGACTAAAAAAATAACAAGCGCATCGCTGGCTTCACCCAAAAGCAAGGAGATGACTGCGGCAATGACTAACAGTAGGACCAGGAACTCCTTAAACTGGGACGCCAGTTTCTGCCAGATGGTCTGACCCGGTCTTTCTTTTAACTCGTTCCACCCAAAGCGCTCTCGCCTAGCAACCACCTCAGAAGAAGTCAAACCAGAAGAGGGATCTGTTTTTAAGGTTTCTATAGCCTGTGATCCGCTTAATCTATACCACTCCGGCATCAGGGCACCTCATTTATCTTATTTGCCTTCCCACCTTACTAGTATTCTGCGCCGACGCGGTCCATCAAATTCGCATACACAAACCCCTTGCCACGTCCCCAGGAGTAAACGCCCTTCCTGCACTGGGATTAACCCCATTAAGGAAGCCTGCAAATGGGCGGGAGAGTTTCCTTCTTGATATTTCATGCCAGATGCTGATCACCTCCTCTTATTCTGCTCACAAATCAAAAAAAGTGAGCTTTTTATTTTGCTTAACCCTCAAAAACCATAAATGAAATGAACTTTCGAACGTCAAAAAAATGAGCGAGCATACTGGCGGTTTGTTTTAATGATCACCAGCAACAGTTAAGTACTGAAGAAGGGGCCACAGCTCTTCGCCACAAGCTGCCGCGATCCTTAGTTCCTGTAAATAAATGCTCCCTTCGGTCTGGGCCAAACGTTCTAAAGCTTCTTGGTAGTCGACTGCGCTCTGCTCCAGATCGCTCGCTAAGATTTCGCCATTGACCAATTGAATTTTCGCTAGGGTTAACTGGCGCCGGGCTAATTCTATGTTTCTCCGTTCCAGTTGCAGCTTGCGGACTAAAGATTGATGATCGTTCACAAGTTCTTCGGCTAAATCCGCGGTTGCTCTTTCGGCTTGGACTAAATTCTGCTCGGCGCTCCTTAACTCTTCAGCAACTTTTTTTCTCTCACCTTCAGTCGTTAGCTCAGGATCTTGGAGCGCTTCTCTTTTGCGCTTCATTAAGGTATAGGTTGACTGAGCGGAATAAAATTTTGAACTTGTTGTTCTTAATTGGTGAAGGCTCGCAGGAAGATCATAAGTTCGCGGCTCTTTATTTAGAGACTGATATATTCTTAGAAAGACCTGGGACTTAGGTTCTAATTTAATCGCCCGGAAAAGCTCCTGTCGGGCCTGGTCGTATTCATCTTCGGCCTCCAACTTTTTTTCCTCCACGGCCAATAATAAATTTTTTTCTGTTAAGACTTCGTTTGTTGACTGTAATCCGGATGCAAGGCGAAGCTCTTTAATTTTTAATTTTTGCTCAGCGATCTCCAGCTTTTTCTTGGCGGTGGTTAGTTCCTGCTCAGCCCGGGAAAGAGCAAAATACCTTTGCACCGCCCGGATCATTTCCTGACCTCTCATCTCCTGCGCATACAGTCTTGCTGTCTGATACGCGATGGCTAAACTTTCAATGTCCATCGCGGCCCAGCCTTGCTTCCGGGCGCGAAGATACGCGGTCTCCGCTGCTTCTACCTCTTTTTCCGCCTTAATTACCACAGCAGAACAATTTATGCAAGTTTCAATATAGGGCTTAAGCGCAACCTCAAACTCTTGACTTTCTTCTCCCAACACCTGGGGACCGCTTAAGATGATTAATAATAAGAAAATCCGGGCTACCTTCTTCACGCTCATTCCTCTTCCTCCAGCTTTAGTTCAACAGGTTGAATTGTAAAAAGGGCGCTGGTCACGTCAAGCGGCCATCATAGCCAGTAGCGAATACCAAGCGCTCCATAAAGAATGCCAACCATTAATATAGTTATCCTTTGCCTTCTTCATCGCTAGTTTTGCTTTGTCGAGATCAACTAAGAGAACTTCCCCATCCTCAAATCTTCCTTGCATCCGGAGGTAATTCATCTCTGTCTGCTCCACCAGACTTTTTAATTGTTCCACCATCAAACGTTGAACTTTAAAATCCAATAATGCCGTTTTTAATGAAGTAATAAGCTGATCCTTCCCGCTTTCCACCGTCCGTTCCAATTGTTGCAGCCTTAACCGATCCGCTTCCACCAGTAAAGGAAGATCAGCGCCCAGTCTCCAAACTAAAGCGGCCGACAGGGCCGGATCCCAGGTGTCAATGGGCGATTCGGCCTTAAGCGCAAGCTGCGGTTTGAGCGTTTTAACCCATGCTTGATGTTGGCGATAGTAATCCAATCTTAATTGTGCCACTTTCATCGAGACATTATTATTTAACGCTTGTTCCAGAATATATTCTTCGGTTAAAATATCTCCTGGAAATTCGGGTAATTCTTTAAAAGCAGCTGTTAATAAATTAGTTCCCAATATTCGAGACAAGGCCATTCTAGTAGTGTATTCATTCTTTTCGACGATCGCCAGTTGGACTTTGGCCTCAAGCGCTCCACTTTTAGCCAACTGTAACTCTGCTTCCGAGACCAGACCCAGCTCATGTCGGCACTTCATTAGTTCTTCAGTCTTTTCCGCTAATTCCCCTTCTTCCTTGGTATAGTAGAGACTTTTAACAGCAGCAAGAGCCGAGATATATTGTTGACGCGCTTCCAGTTCGGTGTTGATGATTGCTTCTTCCAATTCCAATTGGGCAATCACATATTCTAATCTTTTTTCCGCTGAGGGATCCTCTGCTAATGGTTGGAGTTCAACCCAGAAACGATCAGGAATATTCTCTTGCACTGTATAAGAAGAGCCCATCCTTAAACGCGGTAATAAAGGGATCGTAAGAGTAAATGTTTCTTGGTGGTAATTGCCAACTGCATTCTGATGCTCGCTGGTTGTGCCCTCAAAAACAAGATCAGTAGTTCTCAACGGGATCGTTTGCTGCAACTCCAATCTTTTAAAAACTAAATCCTCCCGGGCTTTGAGTAAGGTTTCACTCTGCTGTAATGCTACTGTTACTACCCTTTCAATATCCCAAGCATCATGTTCGAAAGCGCCAAGGCCTATTGTCCCCGAGACCAGAAAAAAACAGAGTAAGAGAAGGAAGGAAACCCGTTTCATTAAAAATCCACCCTCTTTCCTTAACTTAATGTAGATCGAGTACCGCCCAGACTGAGCAACGACGCCATGCGAAGCTTTCCACGCCGCCTGCCAACAATCCGGCAAATACCGA
>DHOO01000067.1:1291-3961 GCA_002409975.1 Firmicutes bacterium UBA5388 | reverse complement strand
AGGGGGATACCGGGAGGATAAATCATGATCGATTCGCCGCTGATCTCTCCGCTTGCTTCCCGGATGGGAACCGATTTTTTTACGCCGTAAAAAGCGTCGCGGGGTGCAACTACGGTTTTTGGTCTTTCAAAGAGACCGGATATTGGGATGCGAAAAGGCGGCTTTTTCCCATAATATTCCCGACTCAAGTCTTTAAAGGCGTTAACAAGCAGCGTTAAATTGTCCTCGGTATCGCCGGGACCCGTGATCGCAAGCACCACATAAGCTTCGGCTAGCTCAAGTTGGATATTGTACTTCGTTTTAAAAAGATCATAAACTTCGAAACCGGTAAGCCCAAGCTCATTAACCCTGACAACCAATTTTGTTTCATCGTAGTCGTAGATCTCTTTACCGTTGACATAATCATCTCTTGAGATAACACTTAATCCGGGTATTTTTCCAATCTCGGCTTTGGCTTTTTCACATAAAGGGAGAAGCTCTCCCCAAATCTTCTTACCATTGAGCACCAGGTGCTTTCTTGCCAGATCCAGACTGGCCAGCAGTAAGTAGGAAGCGCTGGTTGTTTGCATTAGATTGATGATTGTTCTTACTTTTTCTTTACTTATTAGCCCTTCCTTTAATAACAGAACAGAGGTTTGAGTTAATGATCCTCCCGTCTTATGAACACTGACCGTTGACAGATCAGCCCCAATCCGCATCGCGGCATCGGGTAAATCCGGGTGGAAAGGAAAATGAGAACCATGAGCTTCATCCACCAAAACCGGAATACCATGCCGATGCGCCAACTTAACAATCGCCTTTAAATCAGAGACCGTGCCGAAATAAGTCGGGTTAATCAGAAAAATTCCTTTGACATCGGGGTTTTCCTTGATCGCTTCTTTAACCGCATTATAGGTGATACCGTTGGTGATCCCATATTCCGGATCAATCTCCGGATCGATGAAGACTGGAAGAGCGCCGCTTAAAATAACCCCATTCACGGCTGATTTATGAACATTCCGGGGCATAATAATTTTATCCTTGGGACCGCAGGCGGACATAATCATGGTCAAAACGCCAAAGGTGGAACCGTTAACCAGCATAAAAGCATAGTCAGAACCGTAGGCCTCCGCCATTAAACGTTCAGCTTTATTAATAATTCCCGTCGGATTAGATAATATATCAAGCTCCTTGGTGGAATTAGCATCAAGAAGGGCAATCCGCTCGCCAAAGGCCTCAGCGAGAGGGGAAGCGGGATTTTTTTTATGACCGGGCACATCAAAATGAATAATCCCGGATTTGGAGTAGTGATCCAGTCCCGTATAGATCGGGGTTTCCGCGTGGGTTTTTAAGTTCATTAAAAAGCCTCCAACTGCACGTCAGGAAATATTCTGCCCGTAGAAGATCTCATTCATTTCCTTTTGTAGACGGCGGGTTATTTCCTTGGCCTCCCCCGGATGAATATCTTTTTTCGTAAAACCAAAAAGATAATTATCTAAATTAAAGTATTTGAGTTTACATTTTGTATGATAGATATTCTCATGGTAAACATTTACATCAATCATCTGATACTTATTTATTATATGATGATGGATATAGTTTTGTATGGAACTAAATTTATGATCATTAAAGATTTTTCGACCGGTAATATCCCGCGTAAACCCTCTTACCCGGTAGTCAATGGTCATAATATCCGTATCGAAACTGCCAATCAGGTAATTAAGCGCATTCAAGGGGGAAATTTTTCCACAAGTTGATACATCAATGTCGGCTCGAAAGGTGCACACCCCGCCGTCAGGATGGTATTCGGGGTAAGTATGGACAGTGATATGACTTTTATCAAGGTGCGCCAGTATGACTTCGGATTCGATAGCGGCAGTCTGTTTTTTATCGGCGTTGGAGCCGCAATCTTCCTCGCATACCAAAAGAGTAACGCTGGCGCCCTGGGGGTCATAATCCTGGTTAGCGATACTTAGAATATTAGCCCCAATGATTTCGGTGACGTGCTTTAGGATACTTGTTAATCTTTCGGCATTATATTGTTCATCTATATAAGCAATATAGGCATCCCGATCGGAGACCGATTTCGTGTAGCAGATATCATACATATTAAAAGATAAAGTTTTGGTCAGGTTATTAAAACCATGGAGCTTCATTTTATTAGCCATTTTCTTTTTCATTTAATCTTATCTACCCCCCAATAATCTTATCTACCCCCAAAATTAACCGGATTATTCTTTAAGCTTTACTTCTTTTTACATAATTTTTCTTGAAAATAACATATGTCCATAGATTTGTCAATATAATTAACATGATATTGGGCAAGGACGAAACTGCCGGTCAGTTATCGGGTTATATAAGAAAAACGACGCTTTCAAAAGCGTCGTTTCTACTCATCCCAAAGCCTATTTGATCGACGGTTGGAGAGAATAGAAGGTATATGCGCACAAAAAGAGGAGCGCCGTTTCTGACACAGGATGAAGGGCGCTCTTTGACTAGCGGCGAGCCGTGAATTGAGGCTAATCAAAAGTTGGCTATTAAATCCCAAGTAATATCTTGTGTGACAAAGGTAAAACCATCTGCATCCATCGTTTCACGGACACTTCCCTCTAAACGGCTGGGATTAGAGGGTTTTGGGTAATCGATTATAAACTTTCCTAAAACCGGATAATTACCTACCGTACTACCGTC
>DHOO01000067.1:0-1082 GCA_002409975.1 Firmicutes bacterium UBA5388 | reverse complement strand
AAAAGGAAGGATAATACAAAAATTGATTGAATTGATAATATACATGGAATGGAACACAATAGAAGGTATGGAGAAGCATCCCCAAATACGGTATGATTAGCCTTAGGGACCGGGTTATTAGGAGGATAAGTATTACTTTGGATAAAGAGTTAATAAAAGTAAAGATTGCCCAGACACTGGCCTTAAAACCAGACATCAGATTGGCCTATCTCTTTGGTTCGCAGGCCAAGAATACCGCCGGGGTATTAAGCGATATTGACGTAGCTGTTTTTTTTGCCGAAACAGCGGAATGTGCCAAGGAAAACATCTATGGGTACGAATATGACCTGGCGTTGGAATTGGAAAAGGCTTTGGAGGCCGGCCCGGTTGACTTGGTAGTATTGAACAAAGCCCCAATATTTCTCCGCTTCCAGGTGCTAAAAGGCGGAGAGCTAGTCCTCTGCCGTTCCGAGAGGGAAAGGGTAAGGTTTCATGAGGAAACAATCAGATTGTATTTGGATTTTCTACCTTTTCGCGAGATCCAGAATAGCTACTTAAAAAAACGTATTGCCGAAGGCGTCTTCGGGAGGTAAACGGTGATGGATATTAAGCTGATAATGGAAAAACTCAAGGAACTTGACAGGTACCTAAAGCAATTAAAGTGTTATCAGGGCATTACTGCCGCTGAACTTGAGTTAAATCTTGAGAAAACCTGGGTTGTAGAAAGAGGGCTTCATCTTGCCATCCAAATCTTACTGGATATAGGAAATCATCTTTTAGCCGCTGAAGGTGTAACCGTCGAAAGATATGTGGATATCTTTATCAGGCTGGCGGAATTGGGGGTAATCCCTGTTAAATTTGCCGAGAGAATTAAGGGAATGGCCGGGTTTCGCAACATTCTTGTTCATGAATACGCCAGGATCGACCTTGACAGGCTGGTAGAGGTGCTTAATACCGGCCTTTCAGATTTAAGAGAGTACGCCGGATACATTATGGCTTATATTGAAAGAGTAGAAGAAGGTTAACTCCACGGACTGTAATTGACGGTCAGAGAGGCGGAGGATCTATTACTCTGTGAAGTAACGTTTAAACATTGGAAGCGC
>DHOO01000015.1 GCA_002409975.1 Firmicutes bacterium UBA5388 | reverse complement strand
GGACGTTAGCTGCAATATGTTTGTCGTTTTTTTATGTGGGTAAGGAATGGCATTGCCCACGGACCGCCCATCCATGGGCGGTTATAAGAGAAAACTCTTGTCAAAATCTTTAAAGGGGATTATAATGTAATTACATAGTAACTACAAAGGAGGGTGCGCAGTATGGAAGTTGATATCATCAAGATTGGTAATTCCCAAGGGATTAGGCTTCCTGTCGCGATTTTAAAACAATGCGGTATTGACTCCAAAGTTGAACTTGAAATAAAAGGTAATTGCATCATTATTAAGCCTATCAAAACTCCTCGTCAAGGTTGGGCTGAAGCGTTTAAAATTATGCATAAAGAAGGGGATGACTCATTATTAATTCCAGAAGAAATGGATAATGAGATTTTGGAGGATTGGGATGAATCAAAGCATTGACCAATATTCCGTTTATTGGGTTGATCTAAACCCAACACAAGGTGCTGAAATCAATAAGAGTCGTCCATGCGTTGTGATTTCCCCTGTTGAAATGAACCAGCATTTACGAACGATTATTATTGCTCCGATAACTAGTACGGGGAGAGAAGGATATCCTACGCGGGTCAGAATACAGGAAAAAGAGATTAAAGGTTGGATTGTTTTAGATCAAGTTCGAGCTATAGATAAAATTAGGCTTCGTCAGAAGATAGGTGAATTGAATTTAGAAGAAATCTCAGAGGTAAAAAATATTATAAAAGAAATGTTAGTTGATTGAGATAACATAAATCTAATCAGCAAAATTTGTCCGCCTTCGTACATCCATGTACTCAGGCTTTGCCGATGGGCAATTTAGATAAAAACGACAAACAAACTCTTCGGCTACGTCTTGCCCTTCGGGGCAGCTAACAGCGGATTTGCGCTTTGGGGTTCGGAATTTAAGAATAAATGAATGGTAGCCTCACCCACACCGCCTCACCTAAGATAAGAGCTATCTAAGGTGAGGCGGTGTCGCAAATCCGCAGACGTTATACGAAATTTTCGCGTTAGGGAAGGCCTTCGCGTAAAGGTGAAAGGTATTACTCCTGCCTTTGGAGGTGGAAATGTTATGCGTTTTACTTGCATTGATTTCGAAACTGCGAACAGCAATTACGAAAGTGTCTGTGCTGTTGGAATTGCCACATTTGAAAAAGGGGATCTTATTGAGGCGAAAAGCTGGTTGGTTAGACCTCACAAGGATTATTTCTATTTTGAATCTATAAATGTGATGATACATGGGATCACAGAAAGGGATGTAAGAAAGAGTTTAGAGTTCAGCGAAATTTATAAAAGGATTCTACCTTTTTTCGGGGATTCTATTGTTGTTGCACATAACGCATCATTCGACATGTCTGTCCTGAGGCATGTGCTTACGTTGTACGATATACCTTTCCCTAAAATCGATTATTTGTGTACTTACAAAGTTGCCCAAAAAACCTGGAATGGGCTCGAAAACTATAAACTTGACACCATTTGTAATAATTTTAATTATGATTTTCATCATCATGATGCAAAAGAAGATGCAATTGCATGTGGTAGCATATTAAATAGGGCAATGAGAGAACAAGGAGCAAATAACCCTCTAGAATTAGCTGAAAAAATCGGAATGAAGATTGGTTGCTTATTTGAAGGGGGTTATAAACCATGCAGTATAGCAATCAACGCCAAAAGGAAAACAACGAGTTTATCGTCGATTGCACCACAGGTCGGGGAATTTAATGATGAAAATGAATTGTATCAAAAGAAGATAGTTTTCACGGGTACCTTAGAAAGCATGTTAAGAAGAGAAGCAGCACAAAAGGTTGTTAACATTGGGGGGGAAGTTGGGGACACAATATCAAGCGATACTGACTTCCTAGTGATGGGCATTCAGGATTACTCAAAGTTTGTGGATGGGAAAGAAAGCAACAAGATCAAAAAGGCAAAGGAACTTATTAAAAAGGGTAAGCCTATTCGGATTATTGACGAGAGCACATTCTTGGAATTTTTAAAGGTAGGTGGGTGACATGGAGTTGACTCCTAATTTAATTAAAGGTTCAATTGAAGAGCTACTAACAGATACAGATCTACCTGATGAACTTAAAACCTTTGGCAGTAATATTCTGAGGCTTAAAAAAGGGAAAAATCATTACTCGGTATTTTTCGTTAATACCCTGCTTTTTAGGGTTGTAGAAAAAAAGACGATAATCCGTTTTGAGTTTCGCTATACATATAAAGAATTCTTTGATGACACGATTAGCCGAGATAAGCAAGGCTGGGTAATAGTCGAGAAAGCTGATCCAACGGAGATGAAGGAGTACAAAAGCGAGTTATTAAAGATCATAGATTTTGAATTTAATCGTGTTCAAGGGGAGGCTTTCGGTTGTTGCTCACATTACATGGAATGTTCAGACAAAAAGCAATGCGTTAAAACCGATTTTTTGTTATCCCTGGCTTGCCTTTATAGAATAAACCTACTACAAAACAAAATTTTCTATGGAATTAATAGGAACGTTTAAATTGCAGAAAGCCTTTGGGGGTGCGAAAACTTCGCATAACACGGCATTGCCGCTCCGGGCCGCGGAAAGCCAATTCATGATGTCAGAAAAGCAAGTTGAATCATGGAGTAGGCGCGGCCACATCGATTCGCTAACCGAGCCGGCGGGGCGGGTGGATCAGGGAAGAAGGCCCGCCTGTAAGCTCATCGACG
>DHOO01000029.1 GCA_002409975.1 Firmicutes bacterium UBA5388 | reverse complement strand
TTAAAAATCTCCACTTTTTTTATGCGCCAGCTTGTCGGTGAAAATCCAATCTCCCAGACAAGTAGTTTTTTTAGAAGTTTTTTGACAGAAAGGATATCCTATAAGAAGAGCCAGGCGCTTCGACAAGCATCGCAGGCATTTTTTAGATAGTCGCCCATCCCAGCCAGCTGTGGCAAGTGAAAGGATGAGAATTGCGACGAGCCATGAACGGTATTTGCCGGATTGTTGTCAGGAGGTGTGGAAAGCTTCGCATGGCGTCGTTAGTTAGGGAGGTTTTAATAAATTGCCCATAAGAAAGAGGAGAAAGAGGCGCATCTCCCCTTATCATCACCTGCTGCGCTGGTTAGTGGTTTTTCTGTTTATTCTGGGTTTAGCAGGCGCTATTTTTGTTCTCAATAACCCCTTTATCAAAGAATTGGATGTGCGTTCACTTCTGCAAGCGAATCTCCGGGCCTCAACCGTGATTGATCGACATGGTGAGGAATTATTGACGCTCAGTCCCTCTCGGGTTATCTGGACCCCTTTAGAAAAAATTCCGTTTTTTCTGCGCCGAGCCGTAGTAGCGGTAGAGGATCGCCGTTTTTACGAACATCGGGGTGTAGATTTTATCGGTATACTTAGGGCTGTTTACTATAACCTCCGTAGTCGGCAAAGAGTACAAGGTGGTAGCACTATTACCCAGCAGTTGGCGAAGAACCTGTTACTTTCGAATGAAAAAACGATTTCTCGAAAACTATTGGAGGTAGGCTATGCGGTAGAGATTGAAAGGAAATACAGTAAAGATGAGATTCTTGAATTCTATTTAAACGATATTTATTTTGGTCATGGCGTTTATGGAGTCGAAAGCGCCGCTCGTTTTTATTTTGCTAAGCATATTTGGGAATTAACCATGGAAGAACAAGCTGTGCTGGTGGGATTAATCCGGGGACCTGAGTTTTATTCACCTTATCGGCGCCCGGAAAAGACATTGGAACGCCGCAATCTAGTCCTAGAGGTACTCTTGACCCAAAGGTATATTTCGGAGCGGGAATATGAGCAACTGAGCGCTAAACCTTTAATCGTACAGGAAGATCCTACCTATCTTAGTAGAAGCGGGTATTTCGCTGATTATATCGAAGAGTGGCTTGCCCAACAATATGCTTGGTCGTACCGATATATTAGATCGGGAGGACTTAGGATCTATACGACCTTAGATGCCTATACACAGCGTATTGCCGAAGAGACCATCTCATCACTGCCGCGGAATGAAAAGGGTGGACCAGAGGGCGCCTTGGTGGCTTTAAATCCGAAAAGTGGAGAGATCCTGGCGATGGTGGGAGGGAGGAATTATCGTTTTTCCAAATATAACCGGGCGGTACGGGTTAGAAGACAGATCGGCTCGGCAATTAAGCCACTGGTTTTTGCTGCCGCCATTGAAGCCGGGTTCACGCCCGAGACCAAGGTAATAGATGAACCAGTTACGTATCTAGTTAATGGGAAGCCGTGGAGTCCGCAGAATTTTGATAATAAATACCGGGGAATAATTCCTCTGCGTGATGCTTTGGCTTGGTCGGTAAATACAGTGGCTGTCAGATTAGTGGATGAGCTGGGAGTAAAACAGATCTTCTCTTTTATTCAACGGATGGGTTTACCTTTAGTAGAAAAAGGGGCAAGAAATGATCAAGCCTTGGCTCCTTTAGCGCTTGGTGGGTTAACGGAAGGAGTTACCCCTATAGAATTGTGCAGTTCTTTTACGGCGTTAGCGAATCAAGGAATTCGGTCGCTACCGGTAGGAGTGATCCGGGTAGAAGATGATCAGGGTAGGGTTTTGAGGCGCGGCAGTTTCCGGCAAGAACAGGTAATCCGAGCGGAAACAGCTTGGGCAGTTACGGACATGATGCAAGGGGTGATTACCTATGGAACAGGAAGAAGTGCTGATCCCGGTCGACCGGCGGCGGGTAAAACCGGAACTAGCAACGAAAATACTGATGCCTGGTTTGTCGGCTTTACCCCCGAGTTAGTAGTGGTGCTCTGGATTGGTAATGATGACCGGAGCCCTTTGCGGATCGGGGAGCGGATTATCGGAGGAGGAACAGCTGCGGAATACTGGGGAAGTTTTGTTCGCCGCGCTTTGGTTCGGAATACGGTTAAGGATTTTTAATACTTTCCGCTTAAAGCAGGAAACCCATTTTTTTTAGGGAAATATTTGGATTACAAGTAATTATGCAATTCCTTAAAATTGGTAACAGGGGTGGCTTTTAGAGGAGGAAGAATTGATGATTATTATTGGCGAACGGATCAATACGAGCAGGGGACTAATGGAACCGGCTGTACGGGAACGAAATGCTGATTTCATTAAGGAAGAAGCTAAGCGGCAGCAGGAAGCGGGGGCTGATTATATTGATCTTAACTGTGGAACGTTGGTGGAAAAGGAAGTTGAAAGTCTGGTTTGGCTGGTTCAGACAGTTCAGGAAGAGGCGGAGATACCCATCTGTCTTGATTCTCCAAATCCAGAGGCTATTGCTGCGGCGCTGGCGGTCTGTAAAGGGAAACCGTTAGTTAACTCTATTACTTTAGAGGAAAAGAGGTTTTCTGCGCTTTTGCCGCTGCTCAGAGAGTATGGCGTCTCAGTGGTGGCTCTGACGATGGATGATCAGGGGTTACCGGAGAGCACTGATCATCGCCTTCGCCTGGCGGAGAAGTTGGTTACCGATCTAACAGAAGCAGGGATAGGGATGGAAGATATCTATCTTGATCCCTTAGTACGACCGGTTAGTACCGATCCTCAAGCCGCTTTGATGCTGTTAGAGACGATGAAACGTTTCAAGGAGAATTGGGCGGAGGCTCATATCATCTGCGGACTTTCTAATATTTCCTATGGTTATCCATTACGCAAATATCTCAACCAGGCTTTTTTAGTGATGGCTCTCCAGTCTGGGTTAGATGCCGCTATTCTTGATCCTTTGGATCACAATTTAATGGGTCTATTGTCCGCCGCGCAAGTGTTATTAGCTAGAGATGAGTTTGGCGCGAACTATATCCAGGCCTATCGTAACGGTAAAATAGGGAGCTGAGGGTAATATTTACCTCCCTCTTACTGGCGCCTACGTAGCCGGTGTGAGCGACTACTTAGAAAATA
>DHOO01000066.1:9130-9657 GCA_002409975.1 Firmicutes bacterium UBA5388 | reverse complement strand
GGCGGATTGGCCAATGGTTCCCGGATCAATATTGATCCTAATATTATTCATTATAATGAAGTAAAATTGGTCGGTAGTTTTGGCTTTACACCAAACGATTTCCGGATGGCGGCCAGGCTTCTGCAAACACAAAGAATATCATTAGGCAAAATTATTACAGCTCATATCGAAATTGAGTCCATCAAGAAGGCTTTTGAAATGTCTTTACAGCAGGAGACAATTAAAGTGGTAATCAGCCTTTAGAATTTAAATAGTTTCTTTGGCACTAGAGGGAATTGCATAATTACCTATCTTACATTTCATACTTTTTAAACAAAGGTCAAGCTAATTGTCTGATTTTCCAAGGCATCCCAATTAAATAAATTGTCAGACAGTTCCTAGTGGGATTAATCTCAAATAATTGAATTAGGCAATTCCTTAACTGAAGATGGGGTGAAAGCATGGGAAACATTATAAGTTGGAAAAATGTTAGTTTTAATTATGAGGGGACAAAAAGAAAGGTACTAAAGAATATCAATATTGATATT
>DHOO01000066.1:8673-8939 GCA_002409975.1 Firmicutes bacterium UBA5388 | reverse complement strand
GAAGGAGAATTTGTTGTCATAACCGGACCAACGGGAGCGGGAAAAACCACTTTATGCGAGACCTTAAATGGGGTGATACCGAATTTTATCAAAGGTGAACTTAGTGGGGAAATAATAGTTGATGGTTTGAATGCCAAATCCACTCCTGTTTATAAGATGGCCTCTAAGGTGGGAATGGTTTTCCAAGATCCTGATACTCAGCTTTTTGGGATGACGGTGGAAGAGGATATTGCCTTTGGCCCCGCTAATTTGGGATTAACCTATGA
>DHOO01000066.1:7859-8453 GCA_002409975.1 Firmicutes bacterium UBA5388 | reverse complement strand
ATTAAGGGATCGAAAACCGTTTGAACTTTCAGGCGGTCAGAAACAAAGCGTGAGTATTGGCGGAGTATATGCGATGCTTCCAAAGATAATCGTCTTTGACGAACCCACTTCGATGCTTGATCCGATTGGTAAAGAACGAGTTTTTTCCATTATTAAGGATATAAATAAGAAGTACGGAATTACCATAGTCCTTGTTGAACATGAAATGAGCGAGATTGTAAAATATGCTGATAAAGTAATCGTAATGAATGAAGGAGAAATATATCTTAGTGGAGAGGTAGAGGAAGTTTTTCGACAGGTTGATAAATTAAATGAACTGGGGTTAGAAATACCTCAGTCAATTGAGTTAAGTTTAAAGCTAAAAAAGGATAATTATCTTGGCAGAGTGTTATTGACTCCGGAAGAGATCATTGATGTTTGTTCTAAATTTAAGCCTAAAGCAGAGTTTAAAAGTAAAGAGCAATCAATATTAATAGAAAATGAAAAGGAAACGATCATTGAAGTAACCAATCTTAGGCATTCTTATCTTGGCGACCATGATGACTTAAAAGGTGTAAATTTATCAATTAAAAAAGGTGAATTTGTAGCGATTAT
>DHOO01000066.1:3481-7609 GCA_002409975.1 Firmicutes bacterium UBA5388 | reverse complement strand
TCAAGGTTAGGGGAAAGGAGATAGCTGATAAAAGTGTTGCCGAGCTTTCCAGAGAAGTAGGTTATGTTTTTCAAAACCCGGATGAACAGATCTTTACAGATAGTGTTGAAGATGAACTTAAATTCGGCCCCACTAATTTAGGCGAAGATCGTGATTACATAAAAAATATTGTCGATGAAGTATTACAAGATGTTGGTCTTGATAAATATCGAAAGGTCTGGCCCAAATATTTAAGCAAAGGGGAAAGACAGCGTCTGGCGATGGGATCTATTATTACCATGAATCCGGATGTGGTTATTGTTGATGAACCTACCACCGGGCAGGATTGGCGAGAAACCTTATGGATAATGGATCTTTTAAAAAAGCTGAATGATAAAGGGAAGACAATTATCATAATCACGCACAATATGGAGATTGTCAACAGGTATTGTAACCGGGTCCTAGTCATGCTAAAAGGGGAACTAATCCTTGATGGAACTCCCAAGGAAGTCTTTACTCATGAGGATGAACTAAAGAAAGCATATGTACGGCCAACAGATATCACCTATATTGCAAAAAACATTGATTATATGCCTGATAATATAATTTCGGTTGATGAATTCTACCAAGTTTTCAAAGAAATTGTAATGTAAAATAGCTTATTCGTCAGATCGCTCATAGGAGGAGAAGAAATGTTAGTAGACTATAGAAAATGTGATACCCCTTTGCATAAAACAAACCCTAAGGTGATCTTACTCGGAACTTTTATTGTCGTAATCGCTTCAATCTTATGGACTCATCCCGTATATTGTATGGCTATCTTTGCAGCACTGATTTTGTTGGGGAAACTTGCTAAATTTCCTTGGCAGCAAATAAAATGGTTTTTTAGCGTTATTATCATCCCGGTAGTTTTTATTATAATCATTCAAGGATTTACTCTGGATACTTCACTTCTAAATGCCTCTTATAAAGATCATATCTTATTTTACCTTTTACCTAACGAGAGGGTTCCTTTCAAGCTTGGGGGGCTATTATATGGTTTTGCAGCTAGTTTGAAAATATACATGGTTGTCGTTGCGGTAGCAATCTTAGGTTACACAGTCTCACCTTCAGATATTATACAACTTATCTCAAGAGCGCCCTTTGCTTCGAGACAGTTCATCTTTATATTTTCCACAGCATGGAAGTTTATACCGGTGATCAAAAAACAGATAACCCATCTTCTTGATGCGCAAAAGACGAGAGGAATGGAGTTGGAAAAAGGAAAGCTCAGTGAGAGGGTAAAAAAACTAGTGCCGATCGTTACTCCGCTTTTAAGTAATTCACTGGAGACTGGTGATCAGATAGCTTTAGCGATGGAATCAAGAGCTTTTGGCACAAAGACAAAGAACAAGTTCATTAAGCCTTTAACGTTTAGTTTGACGGATAAGATTATATACATATTACTCTTAATTTCTCTAGTCCTTCTAATCTATACGTACACTCTTGGGTATGGAGTATTATAAAAAACGGGGTGTTAAGGGTGGCAAAAATCGCAGTTTTAGGAGCAGCGGCCTTAGATACAATAGTTAAAGTTGATAACTTCCCGAGTGCTGATGAAATCGTGTTTCCCCTATCTATTAATAAATATCCCGGCGGGTCAACAGCTAATATTGCCGTAGGCCTGAAAAGGCTCGGCCTTGAGACGTCATTTTTGGGTAAGATTGGTGATGATACTGAAGGTTCTTTAATAAAAGAGGATTTTATCAAAGAAGGTGTTGATACCTCATATTTATGTGTTGAAAAAGATTCAACATCGGCACAAGCCTTTATTGCAGTAAACAACAGTGGAGAACGGGTTATATATTCTCTGGGTGGTACGGCGTTATATGATCAGGAAGCAGAGATCGATCAAGTGGATTTTTCCGATTTCGCCGGACTATATATCGGAGAAGTGCTCACTAACATAGGATTAAAAGTAATCAATAAAGCAAAAGAGTTCAAGACCCCCATTTTTTATAGTCCCGGAGGAATCTTTTCCGCACTAGGCTTAAAGGAAGTCGGTTACCTTGTAAAAAATAGCGATTATCTCTTATTAAATCTTCCGGAACTAAAGCTCCTATCCGGTTACGATCATAAAGAGGATGCTATTCAAAAGCTGTTAAACTACGGCGCACGCAATTTAGTTGTTACTGAAGGCGTCTTAGGTTCTGGTTTTTATTCTAACGACAGTAGCTTTTTTGTGGAAGCATTTAAGGTTAAGGCGGTAGATAGCACCGGAGCAGGGGATTCATTTACTTCCGGCTTTATCACAGGTATTTATGCGGGCTATAAGATGAAAGAATGTTTGAGACTGGGTAATGCTTGCGCTGCTTTTACGGTAATGAAAATGGGGGCAAGAACAGCGATGCCAAGACTATGTGAAGTAATTAATTTTATAGGATAGGAACATGTGCAATGATAAATAGAGAAGGTTTATACGACAAAATTTATGGATGTATTTGCGGTTTAGCGATCGGGGATTGTCTGGGAATGCCTACAGAGTTTATGACGCCGGAAGAGATCCAAGAAAGATACGGTTACGTTGATAAACTTGTTACGCCCTGTGAAGAGCATATACATAAAGATCTTAACTATGGCATGATTACCGATGATACGGAAATTACACTTCAGATCATCGAAGAAATTATAAAAAATGAAAAATTTAATCTCGACATAGCAGTAGAAGCCATTGTTAACTGGACCGAAAAAAGAGATGTATTTAATAAAAGCTATTTGGGTCCTAGTTCAGCAAAGGCGATTAAGGCTCTTTTAAAAGGTGTTCCGCCTAAGGAGGCAGGAGAATATGGCGCCACAAACGGCGCCGCGATGAGGGTGACGCCGCTGGGATTAATTAATATGGGTAATATACAAAAAGCTATTGATGATGCGGAAATAATGAGTATACCTACTCATAATACAAATCTGGCGATTGCCGGTGCGGCGTCGATAGCCGCGGCGATTGCGACCGCGATGGAAGAAGACAGTACTAAAGATGAAGTTTTGAAAGCGGCGCTCTATGGGGCGAAAGAAGGCGAAAAGCGAGGAAACATTTTAATAGGACCATCATTACATAAAAGAATCGAGCTTGCCATTGACCTTGTAGATCGGGTGGAGGATCTTTCTAAATGCGCAAAAATTCTTTATGACTATATAGGCGCCGGTTTGCAAACATATGAAGTGGTGCCGATTGTTATAGCCTTGTTCTATAAAACAAAAGGGAATGTAATGAAGGCGATTGAGGCCAGTGTTAATCTGGGGGGCGATACCGATACAATCGGCGCGCTGGTAGGGGCGTTAGGCGGTACCTATTATGGATCTGACCAATTGAATTCTTCGATAATTGATGAAATTGCAACCATCAATAATATAGATTTTAAAGCGATCGCAACAAAATTAACTGAGTTTATTCTGATCCAGAACAATATATGCCAAAATTAAAGGGAGGATTATTAAAAATGAAAAAAAAGCTCTGCTTATTAGTCATCATGGTATTTACAGTTTTGTTTCTTGTGGGGTGTGGCGCTAAGAAAGAAACTTTAGTTACTTTAGTCAATGGAAGTACCAAGATTGAGCTTACAGAGAAAGATTTTGATTCCATGAATTTTGAACAAGAAGTAACTGAAGCCAATTTAAAAAAGACATGTCTGTTTGGGGGAGTTAAACTTAGCGACTTAATGGCTAAGGCAAAAGCTACCGATTGCTCCAAAATTAAGGTCATTGCTAAAGACAAAATGACCGTTGAAATTAATGCGGAAGATACCAAAAAATATCCAATCATGCTCGCCAAGACACAAAATGGAGAAAAAATTCCGTCGGGAGAAGGCGGTCCAATCAAGCTGATCTACCCGTATAATCAATACCCGGAAGTAAAAGAGTTATATAAACCATCCCAGTGGAGTTGGTTTGTGGTAACAGTAGAATTCATAAAATAACGAATTATTAAGGCATATATTGTTCTTTAATAATGGTATTGTTTTGGCTTGTCCGGTGCACGGAAGCCCCTGGTTTTGCTAAAAAGCAAAACCGGGGGCCTTAGAAATTTGGTTTGCAGAGCGACGAGCGACGGAATGATGAGTGGTGAGTTTCGAGGGGGTGTGTGTAATGAAAAAATTCTTTATATACATTAGT
>DHOO01000066.1:2641-3299 GCA_002409975.1 Firmicutes bacterium UBA5388 | reverse complement strand
TGTTATTATTATTGGTTTGTCTTTTTTCGGCATGCGGAAGTAAGGAAACTATAACATTTGATAATAATGGTTTGGATGAATTTGGGAATAGTGATAAAGTTATAATCATTGTTCTTGATGGATTTGCTTCAAGGTACCTTGATTACCTTGACCAAGATTCAAATTTATATCATCTCTTAAAATACTCAACCTTTAACCTGGACTCAAAAACGATCTATCCTTCTCATACATGTAATGCCCATGTCTCACTCATGACAGGTTTTTATCCTGACAGCCATGGGATCATCGGGAATGTTTATTGTGAGCAGAACGACTATATAAGTCAAAAAAACATCTATGCCGAGAGGATAGAGAAAAAGACGCTGTTTGAGATCGCTAAAGAATACGGCAGAAAAACAGCGATTGTGTCCGGTAAGAAAAATATGTTAACCCTATTCAAAAACGGTTGCGATCTCCAAGTAACCATGAATGAGCACCCTGCTTACATAAAAAAGGCCCCAAAATCAAAGGACTCCGACAATAACAAAGAATATTTTAGCTACAATATGAAGACAACAACCTGGGTGTTTGCTGCTTTACAAACCGTCTTATCAAAGGAAAGCCCTGATTTAACCCTGGTCAATATTCATGCGGCAGATTACTTTGGACATAGATTCGG
>DHOO01000066.1:0-2416 GCA_002409975.1 Firmicutes bacterium UBA5388 | reverse complement strand
AGAACTATTCTCTTATATGAAAAAGTCCGAACTGTTTAAAAACACCTCAGTTATGATCATAGCTGATCATGGTATGTCATCTGTCTCAAAAGCAATACCTTTAAATGTACTCCTCACCAACAATTTTAATAAGGCGGCCGGGGTAGTGGATGGACGGAACGCTTATATCTGGTTTAATGGGGATAATGAAGCGGAAGTTATTTCTTTTCTGGAAAAACAGGACGGGGTAGAAAAAATCATCACTAAAGGTTCAATAATGGCGAAAGAGCTAAAAGTGGATTGCGAAAGATGCCCGGATCTGATTCTGGATTCGAAACCGGATTATTTGTTTATCCCTGAAGCATTGTTGGAGAAGTATAAAGGCATGCACGGGTCGACGGAAGATACCGACCTTAATATTCCGATAATTTGTTTCGGAAAAGGAATTCCCCAAAACAAACAGATGAAAGAGATTAATATTGTTGATCTGGTTTCGATCGTAAGTGAATTAATGGGTTTTGAAGGAAACGAATCTGATGGGAAGATACCTGAGTTAGTAGAAGCAAGGGAAACTAATTATTTTAGGAGATAAGGGGATGAAATGAGCATCGATAATTCAATCTTTTCCGAAATACCCGAAAAAAATTTAAAAAAATGGCCATCTTTTACTGTTTTTGTTTCAACTTTACTAATTCAGATCACTAGCTTGATGTTTGGTTTCAACCTTCGTTTGTTAACTGATTTTCAGACTTTTATCTTAGCTATAATCTTAGCGGATTTTATCTTGTTTGGTCTTTTTTTTGTTTCCGGCTATGTAGGGATGAAAAAAAGACTCCCGACGGCGACTTTATATAGTAGAATCTTTGGAAATCTTGGATGTAAAATTGTAATGCTCCTCATGCTTCCCATCGGTTTAATATGGATGGCCTGGATGACAGAGATGGTAGCAAACTCATTGTTGGGATTGTATCCATCATTAAATTATCTGTATCTTGTTATCTTGATCATCAGTGTCTCGGTCTTAAGTTCGATCAAAGATATAAAAGGGATGGAGATCAGTAGTTATATTCAAGTTCCCATTGTTCTTCTTATGATCATCACGGCGTGCATCAGGCTATTTGTAAATGGGGTAAAAGTCGCGGATATTTGCCCGCTTGAAAAAATTAACCTTTATCAAAGTGTGAGCTATGTCTTGTTAACCTGGATAAACTTTTTACCTTTTTATTCTGATTACACAAGATTTGTGAAGAGCAAAAAAGATCTTACCCTTTCTACCGGAATATGTTGGGGTATTATTTATTCCTTAGTAATGATTGCCGGAGGCTTATTTGCTTCCTGTGGCGGTAATAATTTTGATCTAATCAAGGTTCTAAGGATTGCCGGAATACCTGTTTTTGTTGCGGTAATTATCATGTTTCTTTGCACCTGGACTTTCAATGATCGAAGCTTATACGCTTACAGTATTGCAATTAATTTCATTGCCGGTAAAGAAAAATACAAAAAAATCTTTATTATCATTGGGGGAGCGGTTGCCGTCGTCTTGGCCTACTTTGGCATAAATAATAGGATTCTTACTATTTTAAATGGTATTGGCGCAATCTTTGTACCGCTGCTGGCTGTTTTTATCCACTTTTTCTATGTTTCATCCATTAATAGGTCGGAGGAAGAACGAGAAAGGCATCTATTTAATTATCAACCCTTTATATCATGGCTTTTTGGGGTTTTAATCGGTTGCCTGACAAATAACAAGTTAATACTTTCATTCGTAGCCAGTTTTACCATGTGTTATCTCTTTGATAAGTTAGCCCCTTTTAAACTTGCTAAAAGAGAAATTAAAGGGTGAGCTGATGATTATCGGTGTAGATCTTGGAACATCTAACATAAAAGCAGGGACAATTGTTGACGGATCTTTCTATTCATCAAAATATGGCTATAACACATATTATCAAGGTGATACTGTAGAACAAGACCCCACTGATTATCTTAAGGGGACCATCTATTGTCTAAAAAATCTTTTAGCGAAGATTAAGTCCCAAGAGAAACCGGAGGCAATTGTTTTTAGCGGTCATTCTCCCTCTCTTGTACCTGTTGATCAACAGGGGAAGGCATTAAGCAGAGCAATAATCTGGCAGGATAAAAGGGCTTTTAAGGAAGCGGAATTGATCAATGAGAGGTTAGGCTTTAAGATAAATGCCTCATTTAATGAAGCTAAGATCCTATGGCTGAAAAATAATAAGCCGGACTTGTATAATGCAACCTATAAATTTTTACAACCAAAGGATTTTATCATCGGTTGTCTTACAAACCGGTTTTTAATTGATGGATCAGCTGCTTCAACTATGGCTACTTACGATAGAAAGCAGCAAGATTTTGCTTTGCTCCAAAGTTTGGGCCTGGAGATAAGGAAAATGCCCGCTCTTGTTCAATCTTCTTTTGT
>DHOO01000002.1:15951-16119 GCA_002409975.1 Firmicutes bacterium UBA5388 | reverse complement strand
GTTCGATTCCGTCCCTTGGCACCACTTTTATGTCTAAAAGTCCTATTAAAGTAGGACTTTTTTAATAGAAATAATAAATAAAGTAAATTTATGGTACCCCTTTAGTTTCATCCTGACAACTACTTAATAGAGATTTAAGGTTAGCGATAACCCCCACTCTATAAAGGG
>DHOO01000002.1:14776-15771 GCA_002409975.1 Firmicutes bacterium UBA5388 | reverse complement strand
ATTCAATTTGTTTTAAAATAATAGCAACCGAATTTTTAAATCCATATTTTATAATGGAATAAATAATACGAAGAAACGAGGTAATTCAATGGCTAAGTGTCAATTAATCGCAGGATGTTTGTTTTTTAATGATAAAATGCAGAACATGCCAGCAATATCCGGTATTTACAAGAAGAATTATTGCCAAGGTAATAACTCAAACTGCGCCAGGTTTATGGTTTTTCAGGCTTTAGGTAGAGAGAAAGTTCCAGAGGACCTTTTCCCTAATCAACGGGACAGGGCTGAGACTTTGATTAAGTCGTGAGGAACTGATATATTTTCTGCCCTTTACATAGAGAACAATGAATTTGGCTTTATAGTTTTAAGGAATTACAAATATGCAATTCCTTAGTTTACAAATATACAAAAGAATTTGCGATAAAACGACTATGTTTTTACTAACAATTAACAAAAGCCTTATTGGCAAAGAAGCTGTCTTAAGGTAAAATTACATTGTGAAAATAATCACAAGGAGAGCAACTGATGACTGAAGAATTAGTGGTGATTCCCAAAGCGACTATCTCCAGGCTTCCTTTGTACTTTCGAGCGCTGACAGAGTATTATCATTTAGATATTGCACTTGTTTCTTCGGAAGAGATTGCTCAAAAACTTGGAATTACTTCTAGCCAATTGCGGAAAGATTTATCTTATTTCGGGGGTCTGGGGATTCGAGGAGCGGGGTATGATGTTTCATATCTTCTAGGGAAGATTAAAGAGATCCTGGGAATGGATAAAAAACGTCGGCTCGCTATTATCGGTGCTGGGAAGTTAGGAATTGCATTGGCAGGATATACTGGTTTTAGGCAACACGGATTAGAAGTAGTAGCTCTTTTTGAGAAGGATGATACTAAACTGGGGCAAACAAAGGAGAAAATACCGATTTTTCATCTTTCGGAACTATCAGACCAAAAAGTAAAGTTAGGAATGGATATTGCCGCTCTTGCTGTTCCAGCTTC
>DHOO01000002.1:3295-14626 GCA_002409975.1 Firmicutes bacterium UBA5388 | reverse complement strand
CTTGCTGTTCCAGCTTCTGAAGCTCAAGATGTTGCTGATTTAGTAGTAGCGGCAGGTTTTAAAGGGATTTGGAATTTTGCCCCGACTCGTTTAGATGTTCCTAAAGATATTATTGTGCAATATGAAGATCTGGTAGTGGGGATTTTAACTCTTTCCCATCATTTATCCAGGAAAATAGGGTAAAGAAGATTTATTTCACCAAGCTATGTGAATCTTTTCACATGGCTTGAATTCCGGTAAGGAGGAGTTTTGATGAGAACAATTTCGGTCTGTGTCGGAAGTTCTTGTCACCTGATGGGGGCTTATGAAGTGATTAATGAAATAAAAAGGCTGCTCAATGAAAACAATCTAAAAGACCAGGTAGAACTGAAGGCATGTTTTTGTTTGGGCGAATGTCAATCCGGGGTTAGTCTCTCACTTGATGGCGCCATCTACACTTCATTAACTAAGGAAAATATTGGTGACTTTTTTAACAAATATATTTTAAAGGAGTAACCGCGATTAATTTATTTAAAAACGAAGGGGGGAGAAAGATGGGAGTGATCTCGACAATTCAAGCTAGTTGTCGTGACTGTTACAAATGTGTCAGATATTGTCCGGTGAAAGCGATTAAGGTAACCGAAGAGCATGCTAAAGTAGTAGAAAACAGATGTATCGCTGATGGTCGTTGTGTTACTATTTGCCCGCAAAAAGCGAAAAAGGTCATGGATGGTAAAGAACTGGTCAGGGGATTTCTGGAAAGTGGGGAGAAAGTTGCTGTGAGTTTAGCGCCCTCCTTTGTAGCCTTGTCACAGTTTAAAGAACCGTGCCAGCTGATTAGCGCTGTACGCGCTTTGGGATTTACGTATGTGACCGAAACAGCTGAAGGCGCCGAATGGGTGGCTCAAGAGCATTTGCGGGTTTTATCGAACGACCTCCCAGTGATCACCAGCTGTTGTCCGGCAGCCGTCAACTTGATTGAAATCTATTTTCCCCACCTTTTAAAATATTTGGCGCCCATCGTTTCACCGATGATTGCCCACGGGCGAATTTTAAAACAAAGATATGGCGCTGAGATTAAGGTAGTATTTATCGGACCTTGTATTGGTAAAAAGGAAGAGTATTTACGGCCGGAACACCGGGGTAGTATTGATGCGGTTTTAACCTTTGAAGAACTATTAGCAATGTTGGAGGAGGAAGCTATTGACCTTTCTGGCCAAAAGGCAGGAGTTTTTGACAGTGTTGATACACGGGCGCGCGTCTTTCCGGTTCCCGGGGGACTTGCTAAAACCGCCCAATTAAGCACGGATTTATTAGCTAAGGAAATTATCACGATTGATGGTTTGGAAGAGATTATTGAATTTTTGAAAGAGTTTGAACGAAACAAAAATTCGCTGCGAATGATAGAACTTTTAGCTTGTCGCGGAGGCTGTCTAATGGGCCCGGGATTAAAGAGCAATTTAAATCCGTATGCGCGGAGAGAGCGCTTACTCCGTTATGCTCAGCAAAGCTTATTGGAAACATGGAAGGTTGATACACCGGCGGATAACGCTCAGTTATTTACGATGTATTCTAAGCGGAAGGTTAGTTCGTTACCGCCTACCGATGAGCAGATTCAGCGTATTTTAGCAAAAACAGGGAAATTCAAACCGGAAGATGAGCTAAACTGTGGAGCTTGTGGTTATAACTCGTGTCGGGAAAAAGCCATTGCTGTCCTAGAAGGGATGGCGGAGATTGATATGTGCATCCCTTATATGAGGGCTAAAGCTGAGTCACGCGCTAATCTGATCTGTGGGATGACACCTAATGCCATCTTTGTGGTCGATAGTGACTTACGGATTATAGAAGTTAATCCAGCCGCAGAAAGAAAATTCCTTTGCCAACAGGAACAAGTTGTAGGGAAAAGCCTCCAGTTAGTGTTTGATCCTCTTCCTTTTGAAAAAGCTTTACGGACTAAAAGTCTGGTTACTGGTGAGGTTGCTTATCCCAGCTATGGAATTGTTACCTGGCAAGCGGTTTTTTATGTTGAACAAGAAGATGTAATCATTGGGATCTTCGCTGATATTACCAAGGAGCAAGAGCAGAGGGAGAAGTTGGCTCTGGTCAAAGGGGAGACTCTCACCAAAGCGCAGGAGGTAATTGATAAACAGATGCGGGTGGCGCAGGAGATTGCCGGTTTGTTAGGGGAGACCACAGCGGAAACCAAAGTCCTTCTTACTAAGCTGATCAAACTAATTAAAAATGAGGATGGTAGCGCCTAATGACTATTTTTATAGATGTGGAATGGGCTAGTTTATCTAAATCCGGAGAGGAACTCTGTGGCGATAATGTGGAGGTGGTACGTACTGCTGATTCGCTGGTGGCGGTACTGGCTGATGGGTTAGGTAGCGGGGTTAAGGCTAATATTCTTTCGACGATGACCGCTAAGATTATTGCAACGATGTTAAAAAACGGAGCGACTTTAGAGGAAGTGGTCGAGACGGTCTCCCATACCCTCCCGGTTTGTCAAAAAAGGAACCTGGCGTACTCCACTTTTACCATTATTCAGATCACGATGGATGGACGGGTATACGTGGCCGAGTTTGATAATCCTTCCCTCTTTTTTCTCCGCCAAGGGAAGGTTATTCCGCTCCGCTGGAGCGAGCTTGAGCTCTATGGACGAAGGATCAAGGAAAGCAGGTTTCAAGCTATGCCCGGCGATGTGTTGGTTACGGTTTCGGATGGGGTGATTCATGCCGGAATCGGCGGGGTCTTAAACCTTGGGTGGCGGTGGGAGGAGGTTGCCGGCTATCTAGAAAAGTTGGTCAACTTGAATCCGGATGCCCAGACCCTAAGTAAGTGGTTAATTACCGCCTGTGATCAGCTCTACGCTTGCCAACCGGGAGATGACACTACCGCTCTGGTTTTTAAAATTCGCACACCACGGACTCTAACGGTGGCGGTTGGGCCGCCGCAGAATAAAGAAGATGATGCGAAAATAGTCGAGATGCTCAGGGAAGAGATAGGAACCAAAGTGGTTTGTGGCGGGACCACCGGTTCGATTGTCGCCAGGGAGTTAGGGGCCGAGATTAAAGTGAATTTAAAGGATCTGGACCCGGAGATTCCGCCCTATGGCAGATTGCGAGGGGTGGATCTGGTAACCGAAGGAATCATTACTTTAAGCAAGACTTTGGAAGCGCTGAAGAAAACAGAAGAGCCAACGGAGAGCTTAACACAGGAAAACGCCGTTACTATGCTATCAAAATTCTTCTTGGAGAGTGATAACATTAAATTTTTAGTAGGAAAGGCGATTAATCCGGCACACCAGAATCCGGATCTGCCTTTAAATTTAGCTCTAAAGATGCAGGTGGTTAAGGAGATTGCGGAAACTTTGGAACAACGGGGTAAAAATGTCGAATTGCTCTACTTCTAGCATGAGTGAGGGATCATAAATGATTTCATTTTAGGAAAGGAGATATTACTAATGAAACAAGAAGTATTAACAGAGGCGATGGAGGGTGATCGTTCCATAGTTTATCAGCGGAAATTTGAAAAAGTCAATGAGATTATTAATCGCTTAGGAAAGTCCAGGTCAGCTTTGATCCCCATTCTTCAGGAAGTTCAAGAGGAATATCGTTATCTACCGGAAGAGATCCTTACCTATATTGCAATGGCGATGGGGCTTGCTCCGGCGAGTGTCTTTGGAGTCGCGACTTTTTATGCCCAGTTTTCTTTGGAGCCAAAAGGGAAATATGTGATCAAGATCTGCGATGGCACCGCATGTCATGTACGGGGTTCTGATCCGGTGAAAGAAGCGATCAAGAAACGGGTTAACTTAACAGGTAACAAAAAAACCACTGAGGATCTGCGCTACACGGTCGAAACCGTATCTTGCCTGGGCGCTTGCGGATTGGCGCCGGTGGTGATGATTAATGACCAAATTTATGGCCAAATGACTCCGGAGGCCATTAATGTAATCCTCGATCAGCTAGAAAAGGGGGAGGCAGAAGATGAATAATCAGGCGAAAGACCGGTTGTTGCAATGGAAAGAAGAGTGGAGTAAGGGTTTTAAACGGGAAAAAGCCCGGATCTTAGTCTGCGCCGGCACCGGTTGTGTGGCTAATGGTTCTTTAGACGTGTATCAAGCTTTAAAGAAGGAAGTAGAAGCGCGGGGAGAATATATTACCGTTGATTTACTGTTGGAAGAAGATGAGAAAACAGGAGTCTCGGTGGTAAAAAGCGGTTGTCATGGTTTTTGCGAGATGGGACCGTTAGTTCGCTTGGAGCCTTCCGGAGTCCTTTATATCAAAGTTAAAACGGAAGATGCCCCTGAGATCGTGGAAGCCTTACTGACAAACGGAAAACCAGTGGAGCGCCTCCTTTATCGGCATCCGGTGACGGGTGAGGTTTATGCGGAAGAACAGCAGATCCCTTTTTACCATCATCAGAATAGAACAGCGCTCGCCCATTGCGGGGTGATTGATCCGGAAGATATCCGGGAATATATTGTGGATGAAGGTTATCAGGGATTAATGCGAGTTTTAACGGAGATGACTCCGGAAGAAGTCTGTCAGGAGATCCTCGCCTCCGGTTTACGAGGAAGAGGAGGAGGCGGGTTTCCCACCGGACGGAAGTGGGAGTTCACCAGGATCGAAAAAAGCGTGAAAAAATATGTGGTTTGTAATGGTGATGAAGGCGACCCCGGAGCATTTATGGACCGTAGTCTGATGGAGGGAGATCCCCATAAGGTGCTCGAGGGAATGGCGATCGCCGGTTATGCGATTGGCGCTGATGAAGGTTACATCTATGTGCGGGCTGAATATCCTTTAGCGGTTAAACGACTGAAAGTGGCGATTGAGTCCGCAAAGCAATATGGGTTATTAGGCCAAAACATCTTGGGGACGGGCTTCAATTTTGAGGTCAAAATTAAAGAAGGCGCCGGGGCCTTTGTCTGCGGGGAAGAAACAGCTCTCCTTGCTTCCATCGAAGGGAAGAGGGGGATGCCCAGTCCCAAACCGCCGTTTCCCGCCCAATCCGGACTCTGGGGTAAACCCACGCTGATTAATAATGTGGAAACCTTTGCTAATGTTGCCAAAATTATCGTTAAAGGCGCGGCTTGGTTTAAGGGGCAGGGCACAGAGAAGAGTTCAGGAACTAAAACTTTTGCCATCACCGGACAAGTGGCGAATACGGGTCTGATTGAAGTCCCCATGGGGGTTACTCTGCGCCAAGTGGTTTTTGAGATTGGCGGAGGCCTCCGTGGAGGAAAGAAGTTTAAAGCGGTGCAGATCGGCGGACCATCGGGCGGTTGTTTAACCGAGGAACATTTAGATCTTAAATTGGATTATGATTCATTACTATCGGCCGGCGCCATGATTGGTTCCGGTGGACTGGTGGTCATGGATGAAGATACTTGTATGGTGGAAGTAGCCCGTTTCTTTATGAATTTTACGCAGAATGAATCCTGCGGTAAATGTGTTCCTTGCCGGGAGGGGACCAAGCGGATGCTGGAGATTCTCCAGCGGGCGGTTGACGGGGAAGGCCGGCCCGATGATGTGGAATTGCTCCAGGATCTGGCGGAGGCGGTGCGGGACGGTTCGCTCTGCGGTTTAGGAAAAACAGCGCCGAACCCTGTCTTAACAATGCTTAAATACTTTAAAGATGAGTATATTGCCCATGTGGTCGATAAGAAGTGTCCGGCCGGTGTCTGTTCGGCCCTGAAAGGATATCAAATTGATCCCGACAAGTGCAAAGGGTGTAGTAAGTGCGCGCGGACATGTCCGGTCCAGGCGATTAGTGGGGAGATTAAAAAACCATTCACCATTGATCAGGAGAAATGTATCAAATGTGGAGCTTGTGTCAGTAATTGTCCGTTTAAGGCGATTAAGGAGGGGTAAGAATGGAACAAAAAAACACGGTGCTCATTGACAACCAAGTGGTAGAGTTGAATGGTGAAAAGAATATTTTGGAGTTAACCAGGAAAATTGGGATTGAGCTTCCGACCTTCTGTTATCATTCCGAACTTAGCCTTTATGGGGCTTGTCGGATGTGTGTGGTGGAGATTGAGGGTCGGGGGATTATGGCCTCTTGTTCCACCCCGCCGACGCCGGGGATGAAGATTCTGACGAATAGTCCACGGGTGCAGAGAGTGCGCCGGACCGTGTTGGAACTGTTACTGGCCAATCATGAGCGGGAATGCACTACCTGCGATCGGAACGGCAGTTGTAAACTACAAGAGCTAGCCAATCGTTTTGGCGTCAAGAAAATCCGTTTTGGGGAGCGCGACATTAAGCTACCTTTGGATCAGTCCAGCCCGTCGATTGTCCGCGATCCTAACAAGTGTATTCTCTGTGGGGATTGTGTCCGCATGTGTTCCGAGGTCCAAGGGATCGGTGCTCTGGATTTTACCGGTCGTGGTTCTAAAGCTACGGTAGCGCCTGCTTTTAACAAACAACTATCAGAGGTGGAATGTGTCAACTGTGGACAGTGCAGCGCGGTCTGTCCGACCGGCGCTTTGGTCGTTAAGGATGAGACTGATAAAGCTTGGGCCGCGATTAATAATCCGGAAAAAATGGTGGTCGTGCAGGTGGCGCCGGCGGTGCGGGTCGCTTTAGGCGAAGAGTTTGGGTTACCTGCCGGAGAGATTGTTACCGGTAAAGTAGTTTCCGCTCTAAAACGATTAGGTTTTGACAAAGTATTTGATACTTGTATTACTGCCGACTTAACAGTGATTGAAGAGACTAATGAGTTTATTAGCCGTTTACAGCAGGGGGAAAAATTACCCCAGTTTACTTCTTGTTGTCCGGCGTGGGTCAAGTTTGCCGAGCATAATGAGGCGGAGTTTTTGAAAAATCTTTCTTCCTGCCGTTCGCCCCAGCAGATGTTTGGCTCGTTGATTAAAAAACACTGGGCGGCAGACTTGGGGAAAAAACCTGAAGATATCATTGTAGTTTCGATTATGCCTTGTACCGCTAAGAAATTTGAAGCCAGTCTTCCCCACTTCTCCACTGATGGGGTTCAGGATGTAGATCTGGTGTTGACCACTCAAGAACTGGCCAGGATGATCCGCGAGGCGGGATTGGTTTTTGAACAGCTTGACATCGAGTCCTTTGATACTCCCTTCGGGTTTACCAGTGGCGCCGGGGTGCTCTTTGGAGCGACTGGCGGCGTAGCGGAAGCGGTTCTCCGTGCGGCTCATGAGTTTGTCACGGGAGAACCGATTGATCAGATCAACTTTGAGGAGGTCCGGGGGTTTAAGCATCTTAAAGAAGCAAAAGTGGAGATCGCTGGACAAGAGATTAAAGTAGCGGTTGTTCATGGTTTGGGAAATGCCAAGGCCCTTCTTAATAAAATTAAGGAAGGTAAAGCGGACTACCATATTATCGAGGTAATGGCTTGTCCCGGCGGCTGTATTGGTGGAGCAGGGCAACCAATCTCCCCCAGTATGGAGACGAAGAAGAAGAGGGCAAAAGGGATTTATAATGCCGATAAACTCTCTCAACTTCGTAAATCTCAGGACAACCCGGTGGTCACCAAGTTTTATGACCAGTGGTTGGAGAAACCCAATAGCGAACAAGCCCATGAAGCGTTGCATACGGCTTATGCGAATCGGGGGCGGATTATTGGAGAGGATATTCAGTTATTAACCAGTAAACAGCCAGATAAAGTAGATATTGCGGTCTGTGTGGGAACTTGTTGTTATCTAAAAGGTTCTTATGATACCTTAAAAAAATTCATGACCCAAGCCGACGAAGCAAAGGTTAGAGAGAAGATTAATCTCCATGCCACCTTCTGTTTGGAAGGTTGCGAACAGAGTCCTTCGATCAAAGTGAACAATGAGATTATCAATGGGGTTACTCCCGACCAGGCGGAAACCGTCTTCAAAGAGAAGATTCTGACGAAGTTGAAAGAAGATTAATTAAAGGAAAAGCCTCTTTCCGGTTGTTTAAATCCGGAAGAGGCTTTTTTAATTTAGCGGACTAATCCGGAACCAGTAAAAGAGATATATTGTGGCGTGATAGTTGAATTTGGGGACAACGCAATTAGCCATTATAATGGTTAAATAGATACCTATGGGATTATGTAAACCTCTTAGATCACAAAAAAGTATTTCCTAAAAGCCGTGACTTTACCCAGGGAATTTAATTTCGTTGAAAAGTTGGGAGCGGCTTTTCGAATAGAATAGAATAGAAGAAAAGCCTGTCTTCTTCTATAAACATCTGTTAACCAACAAGGATTAAGAAGGAGGACGCCGAATATAAAGAGATATATTGTCTCGAAAGGATGTGCCCTAAAAACCATGATCAATCTCCGTAAGGCTAAAGTAGCAGATGTGGAAAATATTCATGCTTTAATTAATCATTATGCCCAGAAGGGGTTAATGCTGGCCCGTTCTCGGAGTATGCTTTATGAGTTTCTCCGCGAGTTTATAGTGGTGGAAGAGAACGGCGTTTTCCTAGGGACCGGCGGATTACATATTATCTGGGAAGATCTGGCGGAGATTAGAGCGTTGGCCGTTGTGGAAGAGGCGGTGGGAAGAGGAATCGGCCATCAAATAGTGGGTAAACTGATTGAGGAAGCGGGGAAACTAGGGATACCCCGAGTTTTTGCCCTTACCTATCAGAAGGATTTCTTTATCAAGTGTGGATTTAAAGAGATACCAAAGGAGACTTTATCTACGAAAGTCTGGAAAGAATGTATCAATTGCCCCAAATTCCCTAATTGTGATGAGATTGCTGTTATCTTAGAAACGAATAGCGATGTTTTGAACGAGTGGGCAATATAAATTAAGGAATTGCATAATTGATTAACTTAAGATTTAACCACGAGAAAAATCTATTATGCTGTCGAGGCGCCTAGCTCTGATTTACATCACTTCACATGTACGGGCGATAGACAGCGTGAACGACTACCTGATTAAGGCGAAACTATATATTGCGGTTAAATGGATGCCAAAAATAGTTATGGAATTCCCTCAAATGACTAATAGGAATAGAAATTGAGGAGTACGGATATATGTGGGAAGAAACCGGGATTAGATTTCGAAATTATCTGTTGGATGATTTCCAAAAAGAAGCCATCGATTACCTACTGGATGATTATTCGGTGTTGGTCTCCGCTCCTACGGGGGTGGGGAAAACCTTAATTGCGGATTATTTAATCGCTTATGCTATTAATCAGGGAAAAAGGATTATTTACACTGCTCCGATTAAAGCTCTATCCAATCAGAAGTATAAAGAATTCAAGGAGTGGTATGGGGAGGAAAAGGTTGGAATTATCACCGGCGATGTGGTAATCAATTCCGAGGCCGAAGTCACGATTATGACGACAGAGATCTTCCGGAATATGCTCCAACAGGAAAAAAAGGATCTGATTGGTCTCTCCCATGTTATTTTCGATGAGATTCATTATCTTTCCGATGAAAGCAGAGGTACGGTCTGGGAGGAATCGATTATCTTTATGCCCCCGGAGATTCGTATGTTGGGGCTCTCCGCTACGATCCCTAATGCTTGGGAATTAGCGGATTGGATTGAAGAGATTAAAGGTCATCAGGTCAAAGTAGTGCAAAAAACAGATCGGATAGTTCCACTAGAACATTTTGTTTTCAACCAGCTAACTGGAGCGACAACTTTAAGGAAACTACAAAAAGCTTGGGAGAAAAAGAAACAGGAAGAAGCAGAATCTGCTTTTGCCAGAGAACGGCATAAGCGAATTTGCAGCCATCTTGATTTGGTTCGCAATATAGATAAATGCCAGGGTCTTCCTTGTCTTTACTTTGTGTTCAGCCGTCAACAATGTGAATTTAAAGCCTTGGAATTAAGTGATAAAATTAACTTTTTAACAGAAAAGGAAAAGGACCAAGTTGAGCAGGTCATCAATCAGGTAATTGCCAAGTATGAACTTGAAGGTTGGCAGACGATTCACCGTCTAAAAAAAATCTTTCTGCGGGGGATTGCTTTCCATCATGCCGGTCTTCTGCCTGCTCTCAAGGAACTAGTAGAGCTCCTTTTTGAGAAAAACCTGGTCAAGGTGATGTATGCCACTGAGACCTTTGCGGTTGGGATCAATTATCCGGTGCGGAGCGTTTGCTTTGATGCCCCCACCAAATGGGATGGGGTATCTTTTCGTCCTCTGACTACCCTAGAGTATTTTCAAATGGCTGGCCGCGCCGGTCGGAGGGGAATTGATGAACAAGGCTTTGTTTACGTGTTGGCTGATCTTGATCGTTACCGGGTTGAGGATTTTCCCAGTACTGACTCCAATGATATTGAAGAGTTGATTAGTAGATTTAACCTAAGTTATAACTCGGTTTTAAACCTGTTTAAGAGTCACCAGCGACCACAGATTTCAGTAATTCTAAACCAAAACTTTGCTACTTTTCAGGCCAGAAATGATAAACTCCGTTTAGAAAGACGATTATCCAAAATTAAATTAGAATCAGGACAGCTGCGAGATATTATATGTAATGAGTGGGGCAGTCTTTCTTGTCCCCAGGCTAGAACTTTAGCGCAAAAGCGTTTAAGGAAGAGAGAGCGAAGAGTAAGGTTTATTAAAGGAAGGATAGCTAAAGCCGCGGCGGCTAGAGAGATTGAAGAATTAAAAAGTTCTTTGGCTGAGGTTAGTCCTAAAAGATGTTCTCCTGATGAACAGCATCGTTGCGCCAAAAGAATCGAGTTTTATGAGCATCTCTACCGCGAGCAATTAGGGCTGGAAGAAAGGGTTTCTTCGATGAAAGTGGCTGGCCGATTTGAGGAAGATCTGGCCTCAAAAGCTGCAATTTTAGAAGAGATGGATTATCTTAAGGATGGTGTGCTGTTACCAAGAGGAAATTTTGCTTCGCAAATTTATGCGCAGGAGTTGTTAATTACCGAATTTTATTTTGCCGGTCTCTTCCATGAATGGGACGAAGATCAGATTAACTCCATTATGGTTGCTGTTGACTATGAACCGCGCAAAGGCGAAAGGATTCCCAACCCAAGTATGTTACCTTTTGATCAGAAACCGATCAAAAAAATCATTAGAGATCTAATTTACCGTTATGGGGTCGATGAACGAGAGACCATATTTTTCCCTAGTTTATCACCTTTAGCTTATAGATGGAGTCAAGGCTGTGATTTTTTTGAACTATTAAATTATTCCGACTTACAAGAAGGTGACTTGGTCTCTGCTTTTCGCCGTGGGATCGATCTCTTAAGACAGATTAGGGCCGCTTGTTTGCTCGAAGATCCGATTCTTGCCACCAAACTAAAGAATTGTATGAACAAAATCGACCGTGATTTGGTAGCAGTTAACTTATAAGCGGTTTTTATTAAAACCAATTTGGTTCTAGGTAGTCCCCCACCCCAGCTTTACTGGGGCACGTGAAAGGATGAA
>DHOO01000002.1:0-3046 GCA_002409975.1 Firmicutes bacterium UBA5388 | reverse complement strand
TATTGATAGCCTAATACCAGTCAAACACCATATATTGTATTGTGACCTTTTAAAAAGGGATACAACGCAAAAAGCTTAATCTAATTCGAAAAAACAAAGTGGGAAGGCATGATCATGAAGAAAGTTTGTTTAATTTTACTTATTATTTTATTAAGCGGTTTTACCCCTTTCTTCAGCAAACCAGTAGCAGCCTCCTGGACTACTCTTGCTGGGAATGAAGTTTACGTACGAGAAGGGGAAGTAACCGAAGGAGATTTATGGGTAATGGCGCGCTCCGTTGAGATTAAGGGGAGAATTAAAGGGGATTTACTTGTTTTTGCTGAAGACCTGAAGATTAGTGGCCAAGTTGATGGGGCTCTGCTAGGATTAGCTGGTAGAACTGAACTTTCCGGGGAAATTTTAGGTAATCTAAGAATGGCTTCTATGTTTACTAAAATCGATGGTTTAGTCGCCGGAAATTTTTCTGCGGTTGGAACCGAGTTATTATTTGGTCCAAAGGCGACAGCTTCATCTTTACTGGCCTGGTTTACTCTCACCAATATTGCCGGAGAAATTAAAGAAGCCGCTGTAGTGAAAGGTAATATCTTCAATTTGACTGGAAAAATCGGAGAAGATTTAAAGATTGGGGCTACTAAAGTAAATATTTCTGAAAATGCCCGGATCGGGGGAGATTTTCTTTATCCGGTGGGGGTTGAACCTGTATTGGAGCCTGGATTTAGGGTTGGTGGTAAGATTAATAAATTTCAAACTGCTCCCGCTCCGGGGGCAACAGCTTTTAAAGGGCTTTGGTTTTTAGGTGGATTATTACTAGGTGTAGTCTGGCTCTTAATTTTTCCTCGCCGCTGGGCTGAGATCATAAGCGCCTCAAGTCTCCCCTGGAGACGAATAATAGTTTTAGGAATCGGAGGATTATTCTTATTGCCCCTACTTTCGCTCTTGTTTTCGGTCATGCTGATCGGTCTGCCGCTAGGTATATGCTTACTGGTAATTTTTTTAATTTTGTTGTTTTTTGGAGAGTTGCCTAGTTACCTTTTAGTAGGAAGACTGCTTTTTGGCTCATTACAGAGGAAAAGGAAAGCCCATCCGGTTTTCCTATTTGTGGCAGGCGGTTTTATCTTAGCTTTCTTAAAGTTTCTACCCTATATTGGTTTCATTTTTATGTTTGTTAGCAAGATCCTGGGGAATGGGTTACTTCTTTCGTATTTGTTTTTTTCGAGAAACCCATCGAAAACAATAGAAGTAGGGTAATAAATTTCCTGTAAACGGAATCCTCTTTTTTAATAAGCTTCTTTCTGTCCGTGAATACTAGAGATATCTTAGTTAGATTAACTCATTTTTTAGCTCTAGTAGGAGGCGTATTGGCAGTAATGAAATTAATCACCAGGGAAAAATTGAGGTTTATCTTTGTCATTATAGTTTTAAGCTTAGAACTAATCCTTTCTTGTAGGGCGGCAAGTGATCGTTGCGCTTGTTCTCCTGAAATTGAGATTACGTTAGGCGCCTCTGGGGAGGATATTAGGGAACTACAACGTTTTTTAAAGGGCGAAAACCTTTTTTTTCAAGAACCAACAGGGATTTTTGATTTACCAACAATGGAGGCAGTTAAGGGTTTTCAAAAAAGAAATTCCTTATCAGTGACTGGTAAGGTAGATCTTTCTACCTGGCGTGTTCTGGGTCAGCTTATGGCGACCACCGTTTCAACCACTCCACCGCCAGGCGATCTCCGAGTTATTATTGATACCGATTATCTAACGCTAACGGTCTTAGTGGATAAACAGCCTTTCGCTAGTTTCCCAGTGGCCATCGGTAAGCGGGAGACACCCACTCCGGTAGGGGATTGGAAGTTTAGTTCTAAGGGGCAATGGAGTGGGGGGTTTGGCACCCGTTGGTTAGGTTTAAATGTTCCCTTTGGTATTTATGGGGTTCATGGAACCAATAAACCGTGGTCGATCGGGAGATTAGAGAGCCATGGCTGTATTCGGATGTTTAATCGAGATGTCGAACAATTATACCGTTGGGTTAAGGTGGGGACCTCAGTCCATATTATTGGAGATCCTTTTATGGGTAGAAGGAGACTTGTAAGGGGAGAGAAAGGTTCCGATATTATGTTTTTACAGAAACGCCTTAAGCAATTGGGATTATATGATCAAAACGCTGATGGTGTTTTTGGTTATACCACTGAGCAGGCGGTTAAAAAATTTCAAGTCCAGAATAGTTTATCGGTTACTGGTCAAGTAGGGTGGAAGGAATACGTGATAATGGGCTTGCTTAGCGAAGAATAAACTCCGAAAAAACCCTCCTTTTTTAAAGGAGGGTTTTTTAAAAGACAATTTTTTTTAAAATAGAGAAAAGGTTTTACCAGTTTTGTACAGAATATTACATGAAAGTCTTTTAAGAAGGTACGTAAAATGTGGACAGCGCTAACTATGCAGCAAATGTTGAAAATCATACTAATGGCGATTGTACCCTATATAGAACTAAGGGGAGCAATTCCTCTTGCTATTTTAGGGTATGGGGCCAGTCCCCTGACTGCTTTTGTTTTAGGGGTGTGTGGGAATCTACTCCCGATTATACCAATTATGCTCTTGCTTCCGGTGTTAGCTAATTGGGCTGAACGGATTCTAGTAATTCGCCGTTTTTTCTGCTGGATAAGGAGAAGAACAAAAAAACATAGAGTAAAAATTAATAACTATGGTTTTTTTGGCTTGGTTTTTTTTGTGGCGATTCCCCTTCCGATGACCGGAGTTTGGACTGGATCCGCAATTGCCTACCTACTTGGGGTCAGAAAAAGGAGCGCTTTTGCTGCTCTGACACTAGGGGTCTTAATAGCCGGAGTTATTGTTACACTAATGGTAATCCTCGGCTCTTCATTTAATAATATACTTGACTAAATGATCGTGAGGAATTGCCTAATTCCCTCAAATCTTAAATCAATCAATTAGGGAATTCCTTACTAATAAAGCTAATTGCATTGTTACCTTAATTTGAGGTCACGACACAATATTAGTGTGTTGCTTGCGGAAAGGCTATTTTCTAAGTAGTCGCC
>DHOO01000144.1:7260-7839 GCA_002409975.1 Firmicutes bacterium UBA5388 | reverse complement strand
GCCAGCGTGAGCGACTACCTAATTGATCGTTAGTACATAGTCTGTAACATAATTACCTTTGCTTTTTCTCGATCCGTAAGGAGGGAACTAGACCATTGTATACACTCATCGCTTTTTCTGTTCCCTCTTCCACCCAAGTCATAATAGCGCGAGCTGCCCGTAAGGTTATTTCAGGAAGTAGTTTTTCTTCTTCTGTGCTAAATTTACCTAATACATATTCGGTCATTTCTACCCCTATGGGGGGAGCGCCTATCCCTACTCTTACTCTGGGAAGGGCCTTACCAGTCTGCGCGATAATCGAAGCAAGCCCTCTATGCCCACCAGAGCTTCCTTTAGGTTTTAACTTTATACTACCAAAGGGAAGAGCAACATCATCAGATATTATTATTACCCTGTCCAGTGGAAGGTGATACCTCTCTAACAAAATCTTCACTGCTTCTCCACTAAGATTCATATAAGTTAAAGGTTTTGCTATTAGAATCTGATAATCTCCTTCTTGAATAACCCCTCCAGTAAACTTTTTTTCCTTCTGCTTAAACCGGACCTTATACAACTGGGCTAAATGATCCAATACCAAAA
>DHOO01000144.1:6944-7084 GCA_002409975.1 Firmicutes bacterium UBA5388 | reverse complement strand
AAAACCCGGCATTGTGCCGGGTTAATATATATTTAGCGCCAGGGTTACCCAAACCAACGACCAGATAATCTATCCGACCCATTTTATTACACCAATAAAACCAGTCTATTCATCCAGCCCAGAGGGATCCTCTGCCTTAG
>DHOO01000144.1:6374-6758 GCA_002409975.1 Firmicutes bacterium UBA5388 | reverse complement strand
AGCTTCGGCTTCGGTTTCGGCTTCCTCTTCTTCTACTGGTTCCTCTTCTATTCTAGGCGCATGCGCTACTACTACCGATTCAGTAAGCGGAGTGACAAATTCTACTCCCGATGGGAGTGTTAAATCACCTATTGCGATTGCATTATTCATCGTAAGTTTTGAGATGTCGACCTCAATCTTAGCAGGAATATCCCCTGGTAAACAAGATACCTCCACTTCATAATAGACTACATCAATAATAGAACCATCGTTTATTCTTTCATCTTCACCTACCAGCACTACGGGAACCTTCACAACTACCTTCCGCTCCAGTGAAACTTGGTATAAATCTAAATGTAAAGGGCTTCCTTTCACTGGATCGTATTGAACTTCCTTGACAAGCAC
>DHOO01000144.1:5921-6223 GCA_002409975.1 Firmicutes bacterium UBA5388 | reverse complement strand
TTCCTTGACAAGCACTGGTAAATCGCTATTCTTTTCCCCCTGGTTTAATCTTAGAGTGATCAATTGGTTAATTCCCGTAGAGTTAAAAAACTTTTTCACTTCTCTTAAGTTAAGGCTGAGATTCTCTTGGGCTTCACCATATAAAACGGCTGGTAAAATCCCTTGTTGGCGAAGTCGATGCATTGCGCCTTTTCCAGTTTCCGTTCTTATTGCTGCATTGAGCACTGAATCCATAATATCTACCTCCTATATTAATATCGTATCACATCTTTAATCTTCATAAACATTAAATTATTATATCA
>DHOO01000144.1:5369-5700 GCA_002409975.1 Firmicutes bacterium UBA5388 | reverse complement strand
TAAACTATTCTGCCCCAATTTTAATAGTCATCGTTTTACTTGGGCGCCAATCTTCTTTAAAAGCTTTAGCTTTTAATATGGTTCCTTCTTTAAGAAGTAGTGGTTGGCGATAGCATAGTCCACCCTTCGTTGGTTCCGTCCCATCAATTGAATAATAAACAATCGCTCCTTCAGTTGCACAGTGAATTTTAATTATTCGAGATCGTTCCGCTGCAAAGTCCTGTTCGTAAATAGGGGTTACTACTTTGCAGATCTGTTGTGCTCGGGCAATCGCCACGCTGTGAGCAGGCACATCCTTTGTTATAGTTGAACCTGCGCCAATTAAGGCTTT
>DHOO01000144.1:4665-5114 GCA_002409975.1 Firmicutes bacterium UBA5388 | reverse complement strand
TCAAAATTACAGGTAATAGTCCCTGCCCCAATATTAACATCCGATCCTATCTGAGAATCACCAATATAACTCAGATGGGGAACTTTACTTCCTTCCCCGATCTGAGAGTTCTTAACTTCAACAAAACCACCGATTTTTGAAAAATCAGCGGCAATCGTACCCGGGCGAAGATGGGTATAAGGTCCGATCTCAACTTCCTTCCCTAAGTAGGCGTTGGTAAGGGTGCTAAATCGAACCTGACAACCTTCCCCGATTATAGAATCTGCTATTTGAGTAAAAGGCCCAATATGACAGTTACTACTAATTTCTGTTTTTCCTAGCAGGATAGTACTAGGATAGATAGTAGTATCTTGCCCAACTTTAACACGAGGATCAACATAAGTAGTAGCCGGATCAATAATACTCACCCCATCATCCATTAAGCGGTCTAGGATCATTGCTCTCATTAC
>DHOO01000144.1:4309-4485 GCA_002409975.1 Firmicutes bacterium UBA5388 | reverse complement strand
CTCTCCGTCTTTGCTAAAGCTTTCCGATCATTAGGACCCATTATTTCCCCGGAATTACTACATTTTACCGCATGTAATGGTTTCCCCTTGCTAGATAATAAAGCAATAACATCAGTTAGATAATACTCGCCCTGTGCATTTTGGGGTTTAAGTTGTAAGATCGTCTCCTGTAAATC
>DHOO01000144.1:3892-4131 GCA_002409975.1 Firmicutes bacterium UBA5388 | reverse complement strand
TGGTATGAAAAACAATAGATACCCGTATTCACTTCTTGAATCAATTTCTCCTGTTCCGAAGCGTCCCGTTCTTCAGTAATTCCGACCAATAAACCCTCGGTAGAACGGATAATTCGCCCGTAACCCGTTGGCTTCTCCATCTCAGCAGTAAGAACTGTAGCAGCCACTCCCTTAGACCGATGTTCATTAACCAGAGTCTGTAAACTCTGGGCTGAAATAAAGGGGGTATCCCCGTAAAG
>DHOO01000144.1:3188-3732 GCA_002409975.1 Firmicutes bacterium UBA5388 | reverse complement strand
AATAAAGGGGGTATCCCCGTAAAGTACAAGAATATCTCCAGAAAAACTTGTTATTTCCTCACACGCTACTTTTACCGCATGTCCAGTTCCTAATTGTTCTTTTTGCCAGACATATTCGACTCCATCCTCAAGTAGAGCCGTAACCTTCTCTCCTTTATACCCTACTACTACCAATGGTTTTAAAGTGGATAACTTTATGGCTTCCCAAATTACGTATTGAACCATTGGTACACCACAAATCGGTAAAATTACTTTGGGAAGTTCGGATTTCATCCTAGTTCCTTTGCCAGCAGCTAAAATAATTACTTTAAGTTCAGACACATTACTTCCCCCTAACTGAAGCTGGTAGTTATAGACAATTCCCTCAAGCCTCTTAAAAAATAAGCTGACGTGGCTCGTTAATCATTGAAGTGTTTTCTAAGTCTATTATAGCTTAAACAATCGACTATAAAAAAACTCCGCCGTAGCAGAGTGCATTGGGGAAATTAATAAAATGGCTGGGGCGGCTGGGTTCGAACCAACGAATGCGGGAGTCAAAGTCCCG
>DHOO01000144.1:0-2969 GCA_002409975.1 Firmicutes bacterium UBA5388 | reverse complement strand
ACAAATAAGGTCGGGTGCTGTCAACAGCCAAAACTTTCCGCTTTCTCATTCGGCCTTTCCGTATTCTTCTAAGATCGCATTCTGGATCAGCTGTCTGGTATCGGCATTAATAGGATGGGCAATATCCTTAAACTCACCGGTGGGCGTTTTCCGGCTGGGCATTGCGACAAATAAACCGTTCTGCCCCTCAATTACCCTGATTTCCCTGACCACAAACGCATCGTCAAAAGTAATAGAAGCAATAGCCTTCATTTTACTCCCATTGTCAATCTTCTTCAGTCGTACATCCGTGATGTTCATAATTTCACCTCTTTTTGAAAATAAAGTAAGCAAATAATTGTTTCGACAAAAGATCATGAAATCCTTTCCAATTTTAAATTTTGCAAAGAAAAGGTGAAAATTATATGTTTAATAAGTAAAAAGGCTTTTGCCCTTATTTTAAGATCGCGCGAACTAATTCTAAATCACTCGGTTTATCCACATCAACACCAATTTCCGGAAATAAAGAGATGACTCCAGCTCCTTTCACTTTAACAATCTCCTCCACTCTTGACTCAATCTCCGTTACTCTTAGAGATCCGGTCATCAGCTTAAAAAGAAATTTAATACCCAGCAAACGACAGAGTTTTAGAGGATGTTTTCTAAGGGCAATCGCTTGTTGAAGACGATCTTTATATGTATGAATCGTCTTCGCTTCCATCAAGACAACATTCCCTCCTGTAACTATTCCTTCTTTTAAATGAACATAAGTTCTTTTCGTCTCAGGATATTTTTCTTCAATTACGCTCTTGGGAACAAATGAATAATAAATATCAGCGGTTTTCTGTGCACAGTTTGCTAAAAAATCCCGAAGAGCTTCTTTAGTTATTAAAGGGATATCCGAAGCTAGCACTAATAGATGCCCATCAGAATGAAGATAATCCACAGCTTGAATAAGGCTGTCTATCATACTGACGCCAGGAGGCACAATTTTAACCTTCGACCATTTATCTCCATCAATTATGCCTTCCGGAACAACAACGGCAATTCTTTGAATTTCTTCCATCTCCTCAAGAACATCAAGTACAAACTCTACCATTGGCCGATTATTAATTTTGATGCCAGCCTCATAGGGAGTGTCATCCACTTCTCTAATCGGCCCAGTATTAGCAGCTCCGCCAAGAACTATTGCCTCCATTGGATCCCTCCCTCATTTACAACCGAGTATCCTTCACGCTAGTTACCACCTGCACACGTATAATAATGGAATTTAGAGCCCGTGAATCGATAAGCCCCAAAGGCATTTTCTATTTTAAGATTTTTCGTCCCGGATAACTTGCATCATACTATTTTCCGCATTCTCAATATGGTCCTGCGCTAACTTACGCGCCATTTCCGGATCCCGAGCAGAAACAGCATCTACAATCTCCCGATGCTCTTCTAAAGCAATTTTCATCCTTCCCGGATAAGAAAGGGAGGTCTGACGGAACCTTTGAATCTGCTCCCTTAAATTGTTAATAATCTGCGCTAAGCGCTCGTTCCTACTCGCTTGGTATAGAATTTGATGGAAACCAGTATCGGCCTCAACCATCCCTTGTAAATCAGCATTGCCAATCATCTCTGCTGACTTCACCAGTTGACGTTGGAGGCTCTCTAGTTCTTCTTCAGTAATTCTTTCAGCTGCTAAAGCCGCCGCCAACCCCTCTAGAGCTCCACGGATTTCAAAGACTTCAACTACATCTTTCATCGAAAGACTTGCTACATATGCCCCTTTTCTAGGCACCATTAATACTAACTCTTCTAGTTCAAGCTTACGGATAGCTTCCCGAACTGGAGTTCTACTAACACCTAGCTCTTCTGCTAATTGAATCTCCATCAGCCGCTCACCTGGCGCCAATTGTCCACTGATAATGGCTTCCCTAAGCACCTCAAAAACTAGTTCCCGTAGAGGTTTATAACTGTCGAGTTTGATCGGAACCAATGGTGTTCTTCCCATTTTCCACCCCCCCTTTTGATCCTTTCTCTTCTCTTAATTCCAGACCCTTTCCTACTAAGGAACCCTCATAGGTCCACCAGCCTATTTTTCTTAACCTAGTCTTAACCTCGTTAAAACATCCACAGGTTTCAGGGATAAACATAAATAAAGTAGGGCCACTCCCTGTCATTCTTACAGAAAATCCAGAAGCGCCTAACCACTCCATAACTTCTTTAATTTCAGGATAGAGTTTGAGAGTTACCTTTTCTAACATATTGCCCCAAAAATGCGTAATAGGAAGAAGCTCTCCCCGCTGAATAATAGATATAATACTCTTGATCTCCGGATGCCAATCTTCCTGTTCCAAAGAAAGTTTTTTATAGACCAAGGCAGTACTCACTGAAAAAGGGGGTTTTGTCAAAAAAATCCGTTCGCTAGGGGGAGTTGGTAAAGTGTTTAAGATTTCTCCAATCCCTTTTGCCAGTGCAGTCCCACCAGTTAAACAAAAAGGAACATCAGCTCCAACAGAGACTCCTAACCTTTCCAGAGTCGAAAGTGGGAGGTTTAATCCCCACAAGCGATTTAATCCCACCAGAGTAGCAGCCGCATCCGCACTACCACCACCCAAACCGGCCCCGACTGGTATTTTTTTATTTAATATTATTCGAGCCCCATCTTGAAAACCAGAAAACTCAATTAGTTTTTTGGCTGTCTTAATAATTAAGTTCCGATCATCAGTAGGAAGACGCTGCTCTTTAGTTTCTAAGGATAAAACCCGAGAAGGCATAAAAAGGAGTTCATCATGGAGGCTAATAGATTGGAGCACCATCTCAACCTCATGATAACCATCTTCCCTTTTAGCAATTACATCTAAAGACAAATTTATTTTAGCGAAAGCTTTAATCCTAATTTTTTTCATCTTATATTCTCATTTGCTATTTCTTTAAAAACTCCTACTTAGAAAATACATCTCGCAGCTCGTAACTCGTCGCTCGTCGCTCGCATGAATGAAAGC
>DHOO01000143.1:63974-64164 GCA_002409975.1 Firmicutes bacterium UBA5388 | reverse complement strand
TAACCAACTGAGCCACGCGACCAGTGTATTCTGGATTATAACATGATTCTAGTTTTGAGTCAATATTACTTTTCATCGCGTGTTCAGATTTAGCTCGCACCTGGAAAAATTTCACCCGTTAAAAACCTGCCGGAAAGCTCCGGCAGGGTAAATTTAAATTGGTAGTCCCAAGGGGATTTGAACCCCTGCC
>DHOO01000143.1:58987-63759 GCA_002409975.1 Firmicutes bacterium UBA5388 | reverse complement strand
CCCTGATTAAAAGTCAGGTGCTCTGCCTCCTGAGCTAATGGCCCCAAAAAACAACGCTTTTATATAATACATTATTTTATTCTGGCTGTCAACAGGTTGTATTTGCTTTTTTGTTTTAAAATGAAAGATAAAATCTCTACAACTAGGTTTTATAGCCAAACAAGACAAGGGTCCAAAGCCCTTGTCTTGTTTTTTCTATTATTTAATACTAACAGCACTTACAGCTCGTGCGTTGCATTGAGTTTATTTGAGGAAAAGACTGAACATTAGTCACCACATCAACTTGTGACCACTCAGACACTTTAACTAAAATATGGGCTACCACCTTCTGCCGAAGCGTTGCTCGTTGACCGAGACCGGATGGACACGGTACCAATTGGAAATCAGTATCAATGTCTACTAGATGATTTTGAACCTCAACAAAATCAGAAGGTTTTACTCCGGGGATTTCCACAGTCAGCATATAGGGAATATCTTCAGCTATATGTCGGACAAAATTATCTGAATCTACATAGAAAATTTGTTTATGAATTGTCCCCTGTTTTACAACTTTATTTTTAAATACGTGATCCTCAAAAGGTCCGAGTTGAGCTTCTATCTTATCAATTTTTATCGCATCAATTGGGACCTCGCTCTCAACAACAACCTGGGCGACCCTTTCGCCAATCACCCTTAAGACTTTAAGACGTTCAGTGTTCAAAACTAAGTTTTGTTTTTGAATGATCATCGATTCACCCCCTTAAGGGAAGAGTTTGGATCAAGTTCTTCCTTCTAACGCCATCTTATGAAAAAGAGTATTTCAGTGAACTGTTAAGAAAGTATTTTTTATTATTCAAAGGGCCTGTCTGCTTTCTTTACCAGGGATAATATGTTAAAATGAAACTTATTGGTGAATCAACGAAGGCTATTTTCTAATGTAGAGGAGTTATCTAAAAGTGCAAAAGAATTTCTGGCAGGCTAATCTCCTTCTTTTAATTACAGCCCTAATTTGGGGAAGTACCTTTATTATTGTTAAAGAATCTTTAAAGACCCTTCATCCCATGCAAATAATTGCTTACCGCTTTACCTTAGCCTTTTTCTTTATTTTTTTACTTTATCATCGTGCGTTTTTTCAGAATTGGCGTTCTTCTTTGCTACCTGGGATTGGTTTAGGACTAATTCTCGCTTTAGGGTTTACTACCCAAACCATTGGCTTAAAATTGACTTCTCCGTCATCCTCAGCTTTAATCACGGGTCTTAACGCTCTTATAGTCGCTCTTCTTGAGTCCCTAATTAATAAGAAAAAACTATCTCGTTCTTCTCTACTTGGAATTCTAACCGCAACAATCGGTTTAACTTTTATTACTTGGTCTGGAAAACCTAGATTAGAGCTAGGCGATCTGCTAACCCTTGTCTGCGCTGTTTTTTTCGCTTTACATATTGTCGCCACTAACAAGGCGCTGAGCAATTGCGACCCTAGAACCCTCATTGTCATTCAATATGCCGTAGTCGCTTTAGTTTGTTGGTGTTTTGTCCCCACTAAACTTTTGTCAAATAACTATGAAGTAAAAATCTGGTTTTCTTTGCTTTACCTTGGTTTGCTGGCAACTGGGTTGGCATTTTTATTCCAAACTCTTGCCCAACGTCGAGCTTCACCAATACATACCGCCATTATCTTAGCGACAGAACCAGCTTTTGCCTCCATACTATCGATCGGTTTTGGTTATGAACCCTTTACTTTAAAATTAATTACTGGAGGAGTCCTAATGATCGTGGGAATGATTTTAAGTTCAACCGGAGAATCTTTCAAGAAGTTACCGGGAAAGATCATATAGACTTATGTTCTTTGTGAGGAGAAATAATGGGCTTTAGTAAGAAATTCTTTCTAATGATAATTCTCACCTTTTTTCTCCACTTCTTTATCATTAACCCCTGCCTAGGGGTTTCTCCCAAAATAACCATCATCCTTATTGATCGAATATCACTGGAAGAATTACTTGAATTTGCCGGTCCCTTTTTACGGCAAAAAATTGAAAAGAGTTCCCTTGCCTTAATGAACACTAATTCATCAGGCTCTAGAACTTCCGGAAATACTCATGCTACTTTAGGCGCCGGTTCCCCAGCCTATAGCGATCGTCCAGGGGGATTAGCTCTTAACTATGATGAAGAATGGATGGGAATTAAGGCTGGCACGCTTTATCAACAATTAACCGGAGACAATTTCCCTCTTCATAAAGTAATCATTCCCAGAATTGCTGAAGCTACAAGACTAAATTTCTCCCCTACCCGCACTTCTATCCCCTGTCTATTAGGGTCTGTTCTTAAAGAAAATCATTTTTCCTGTTCTGTTTTAGGCAATTCTGATTTAGCGCCACCAGTTGCTGGTAATACTTATTACTCCTACTCCCGTTTTGCTCCTTGGTTAGCCGCGGATCGTCACGGTTTAGTTGAGCGGGGGGATGTAGGAGTGAAAACCATAAAACCCGCTAAAGGGTTAATTCCCTGGGAATCCAATTATCAGTATATTTTAGATAAATACCGCCAGTTTCGTGAGAAAACAGATCTTCTTATCTTAGAATTAGGAGATCTTTCCCGCTTGGATAATTTAAATTCTTATCTTTTTGATCAGATGCTGTTAACAGAAAAAAAACGGTTGTTTGCAAGCATGGATCAATTTTTCCAAGAACTATGGCCTATTTTAAATTTTGATCAAGAGGTATTGATTTTAATCTCTCCCACTCCCTCTACCACTAATACTAGGATGGGTAATTTACTTACTCCCTTAATTCTTTGGGGAGGAGGGTATATGCCTGGATTATTAAACTCTCCCTCTACACGTCGGCCAGGCTTGGTCGCCAATATTGATCTAGCCCCCACTGTTTTCCGACTTTTTAACATCAATACTCCCGCCTACGTTAGTGGTAGGCCAATCACCTTTAGTAAACAAGGAGGAACCGAAGAACTCCTCGCCATGAATAAGAAAATTAGTAAAACAGCATTTTTTCGTCGTAAAACTCTCCCTTTTTTCCTTAATCTTACTTCTCTGGTTTTGCCTTTACTACTTGCCGTTTATTTAATCTGCGCTCAACTCAATTTCCCCAAACTTTTATTTTATAAATTCTGGTTTCCTCATTTTCCTCTATTTTTGTCAACTTTGCCCTTTAGTCTTCATCTGGCGTCACAGTTACCTTTAACTTCTCTCTTTACTTTTTTACTAACAGCCTTGGGATTCGGCTCCCTACTGATGTTAGTTGTTACCCATTCTAAAAAATACTATGGTTCTCGGCTACTGCTCTTACCGATTTATTTTACGATTTTCATTATTTTTGTTGATCTTCTGACTGGAAATTATCTGGTCAAAAGCTCCATCTTTGGTTATGACCCCATGTTAGGCGCCAGGTATTATGGGATGGGTAATGAAATCTCCGGATTATTTCTCGGTAGTATAATAGCCTTATGTGTTTTCCGGGAAGCAAAGAAGAACAAGCTTTTTGAACAAAGAATCTTCTGGTGTTTGATCGTTAGTGCCTTTCTGCTAGCCTCTCCCTTTGCTGGCGCTAATTTTGGAGCTGGTCTCACCGCTTTTGCCATGGCAATCATACTCTTATTTATCACTACCAAAGCCCCCCATTCATATAGACAAATCCTTTACTACTCGCTGTTCCTAATATTGTTTGGCCTGCTTTTAATTAGTTTTGATTATTTTTGCGGAAATCCAGAACGGCAAACTCATTTTGGTTTTCTTTTAAAAAACTATAAATTACGAGGGATTACAGCAGTGGCTGAAGTTATTCTCAGAAAACTTCAGGTTAATTTAAGACTGCTCTCTTCAAAATGGGCTTTTCTTTTTCTCTCTTCTTTAGCTACTTTGCTAGTTACATATTTCTATAAAAATAGACCATTCCCTATCGCCTATTTACTGGTAATTCTCAGCGGAGGTCTTGTCGGTCTGCTCCTGAACGATTCTGGTCTGGTCTTCTCGGCTCTCTTATTTTACCTCCCAGCTACTACCATCCTTTTCTTATTAGAGGGAATTGCCTAATTACCTCAAGGCTTAATTTTACTAAATAAAAGTAATAGGTAGTCGTTCACGTTGGCTACCGCCCGTACATGTGAAATAACGTAAGTCTGAGCCGGGCGCTTCAACAATTTAAATATTATAAAACGGAGGCGGTCGCCTCCGTTTTTACTTTATTTACTGCTGGGGTTGAGTAAAACCTGGAATTGAACTTAATACCGATGGGCCGCCTGGGCCGACGCTTACGTTAGTCTGCGCTGACGGAGTATTCATCGTTTGCCGGAAGGCGGAAGAAGCCTGGGAAGCAGCCTGGCCTGCCAGAGACCTCTGGGCGGCCTCAATCATCCTTTTAACCATATGTCCTCCCACGGCCCCGCAATCACGCGCGGTCATGTAACCCCAATAATCCCCTTGAATCGGTTGGGTATTAATGTTTAGTTCATTAGCTACTTCATACTTAAATTTCTCCATTGCCTGGGAAGCTTCTTTTACCATTAAGGTATTACTTCTCTGTCCGGTTGCCATATGTAGCACCTCCTTTCACTCTTTAATCTTTCCCAAGCTTAACGTCGTAAAACTAGTTTTCCGCTGGAGGTTTTGGGGATAATAAACATGGAAATCTACTACAAGTTGCCCACTGTTTTAAAAGAATGATTAAGGTGCGCTGGAGAATACTAAAAAGGCCCTTTACTAGGAGCCTAAGAGCCAAAAGAAATTAGTATTAAAGCTTTTTGCGTTGTATCCTTTTTAAAAGGTCCTAATACAATATATAGTG
>DHOO01000143.1:24491-58845 GCA_002409975.1 Firmicutes bacterium UBA5388 | reverse complement strand
TGTTTGACTGGTATTAGGCTATCAATATATTGTATTGGTATAATTAAATCAAAAGACAACGCAAAAAGCCCAGTATTAATGTTCAGAAAAACCCACTGTCAGTAATTTACCATGTAAAACTCCTTTTTCGCTCAAAATTTTACCGGCGATAAATTGAACATTTTTTAGTAGCCCTTTAATGACCAGTACTTCCAAACAATTATGCTCATCAAGGTGAATATGAAGTGCGGATATAATTTCCTGATGATGGAAGTGTTGGATTTCGGTAAGTCGGTCAGAAAGATCCCGAATTTGATGGTTATAAACAAAAGTTAGGGATCCAACCACTTGTTCCTCTTTATTCCGGAGTAATTTCTCCTCAAGTAAACAATCGCGCATTAAATCCCTAATCGCCTCTGAGCGATTGGTATAACCTTTGGCCGCAATCATCTCCTCAAACTCCTGAAAAAGATCCTCTTCCACTGACACTCCAAACCTAACTAGTTTTGGCAGTGACATCAGTCATCCACCTTAAGAAATTTCTCTAGTTTCACCCAGTTTTCTTGGAATAACCAACGGAGATCATCCCCGGATTTACTGGGAAAGTTTCTCAGCTCTACTCGCGGTATCTCCGCTACTTCAGCTACACCTTTCCCCTGAGGATTATGGAAATTATCAATCACCACTTGCGGTTTTAGACGGGCAAACTCCATAACTTTAGCCGGAGTTAACTCCTCAGCCGAAAAAACTCCCACGACCTCGTATCCTAACCAGCGCACAAAAGCTTCCTGATGCTGCTGGACAACCACCCGCTGTTCATTAATACCTAATTCCTGCGCTCTCTTTTTCATCGCCTCCACCTGCATTGTAAAGTCCCGCACCCAATCGTTGGCCTTTTTTTCTGTGCCAAAAATTTTACCTAAACGAGTTACTTCATTAATCAGATTGGAAGGAGTATTAACGGTTATCACCCGGATTACCTGTGTGGGTGGAAACTCTGTACTTTCTTGCAAACGCTTAATAAAAGGCTCATACCCCGCCCATACTAGAAAATCGGCGGCTTCGAGCCTTTGAATATCACTTGGCCGAAAATCATATTCTGGTGGATGCTGCAATTCAAACGGCGCAAGAACACGGACCTCATCTGCCCCGGCTGCTTTTGCCATTGCCCCTGTCCAACTAGTTGAGGCTACCACCACCACTTTTTCCGTTTCCGCAAAAACGGAACTAACTAAAACTAAGAGCATAAGTAGAAAAACTAAATGTTTTACACCTTTCATCACGATCTCCTCCTGAAATTCAATTTATTTTTTAGTAAATTAACAATTGCTAATAAAGCTACCGCTGAAACTGTAATACTGGCGCCTACCGGTAGATCTGCGCCCATGGAAAGAAATAAACCGCCGACTGAAGCTATCACTCCAAAAAGCGAAGTAAAAATCAAACCTTCTTTCAAGCCCCGAGCAAAAGATAAAGCAGTAAGAGCCGGAATTACAATAATCGCGTCAACCATCAAGGCGCCTACTACACGCATCGCCACACCAATCGCCAAACCAGTAAGGAAGATTAACCCAGTTTGCAGTAATCTAATGGGAACTCCTAAAGCCTCAGCCATTTCCTGATCATACAAAAAAAGTTCTATTTCATAATAAAAGGCCCAAAAGACAAACAACACTACTACGCCTAAGAATAACAGAACGAAAAGATCATTTAGATTTAAGAGCAACAATCCGCCCGTAAACAAGGAGAAAACTTCCATCGCCGGAACGCCTGCCCGATAAAACAGAATAAAGGCAAAACCCAACGAGCCAGTCATCAGATAGGCGCTCATCATCCCTGGATCAATTTTAAACCGTTCAGCCCAAGGACCCAAGATCAACGAAGCCACCATTATTCCCCCTAAGGCGCCCGCAAGAAGCGGAAGCTTAAAAGCCAGGGCTACTGCGCCCCCAAGTAAAGCTAAATGCATAAGAGCAAAACGAATCGTCGTCAAATTCGCCGTTACTACTACCACCCCCAGAAGGGAAAGAGTGCTACCGGCTAAAAACGCCCCCAGCATAGCTCGTTGAAAGAGGGGGATGCGAAGAAACTCTACAATTTTCATAGCAGGGCGCCTCTTTTCTCCCGTTCCAGTAGCAAAACGCGATCAGTAAGATTTTCTAATTCCTCTCGATGATGACTAACGATTAAGATGCTTAAGCCTAATTCCTTTCTTAGATCTGTCAGTAAAGTGATGAACTCTTGTCTGGATTGGAGATCTAAAAAAGTAGTCGGTTCATCTAAGAGCAGTAAAGAAGCTTCCCTGGCTAAAGCGCGAGCAATTACCGCTCGTTGATACTCTCCCCCTGACAAGTTCCGACAGTCCCGTTTTTTTAAATTAGTTAGATCCATAATCTCTAATGCTTCTTGGGTCTTACTCCAATCATCGGTTCCAGGACGTCTAAAACAAGAGAAGTGGGAACCCCATCTCCCCAAAAGAACCATTTCCTCTACGGTAAGCGGAAGTTTTCCACGGTTTCGCCCCTGAGGCACATATCCAATAGAGCTTCTGGCCCAATTTCGATCAATAGTGGTCTTTACTTGTTTTCCAGCAAAGGTAATCTCCCCATCTAGTGGTGGAATCACTCCCAGAATTGTTTTAAAAAGCGTAGTTTTTCCGCTCCCATTTGGTCCGACCACTCCCAGCGCTTCTCCTTTTTCTAGTTTGAAAGAAAGAGCAGTTTGGATCGGTTTTTTGTCATAACCTATCGCTATCTTGTTTAAAGCTAAAATTTCCTTCCTCATCTCAGATTTTAACCGCCTTAATGCGAAAAAGATTGGCGCGATCGCTTTCTTCAACAATCGAAAAACCAATATGTTTACATTTTTTTCCTACTGCGGCTGCGGTTTCAAGCAGATCACTTCTTATGATCTCCGCTTCTGAGTGACTGTGAATCATATTAACCTGCTCTCTTCCTATAAAATGATTAATAATCAACAGACCGCCGTTTTTTAAAACTCGATAAAATTCCCGTAAAGCCAGAAGCTTATCAGAAAAATGAGGATAAACACCGTTACAAAGCACCAGTTGTACCGAACAATCTTCTAAAGGCAACTTTTCCGCCTCAGCAAGGAGGGTTCGTATCTTTTCATCAACCCCATATTTTTCTCTCACTTTTCGAAGCATCAAGGGTGAAATATCCACCGCCCATATTAGACCCGGATTTAAATCTAACAGAAATGGGATCATTACCCCGGTTCCTGTTCCAATATCGATTACCATTTCATCCGTAACTTCCAGTCCGTTAAAAAGTTCAACTATTCTTTCCCGAGGCGGAACTGATACCTCTCGATCCCAAAAGGACGCCATCCGATCAAAAATCTCCCGTCTTTCTGCTTTTTCCAACTTTTTTCCTCCGCTTTTACTATAAAATACCAGAATTAGTGCTTGAGGGAATGGCCTAACCGGAAAATACGCTGGCAGCTCGTGGCTCGTATGAATGACAACCTTTGCCGGTCCCGGATGAAGCTTAAATTAGATTTTCATCTTTTCGCTTACCCCAGCTCTGGGGTGGGCGGCATGAAAAACATTGCTTATCGAGGCGCCGGACTCTGATTTTACCATTTCGCATGTTCGGGCGGTCGCCGGCCACGACTTCCTAACTATAACGTGTTATTAGAAAAATATTTGTGCTATTATTAATGGATAAAAAAAATATATCCTGCAACTTTTGGATATATTGTAACACACTTTATTCCTATTTACTATTTGCGACTCTCTAGTTACAAAAAATTAAACCAGGGACAATATTATTTTCCTTTTCTCTGCAACCTCTCCTCATTCATAATCACCAGTCTGACCCGGGATAAAATTGCCAACAGAAGAGAGGCGCTAATTAATACTCCGGCAATAAATAATAGTTGAGTTAAAGAAAGATACCACCGTTTTAACACCCCTGTCGTCTGGTAAAAAGACGTGGCGGGCGTTTTTCCCAGAACCTTGACTGTTCCCAGGAGAAAATAGGTATAAATACCACCAAGTAGGCAATGGAGAATCCGGGCTATAAGATAGGGAGTAATCCTAATATCGGTCTCGTGAATGACACTAATTACCTGTCCATGGACAGATAATCCACTCCATGCAATAATCGCCGACGCCACAATCAATCGATCTCCCAAAGGCGCAATGGTCCTGGCCGCTGCCATTGTCCCGAGATCAATCTCCAGGAGCCCTTTAATCAACGCCGAACTCAATGATGGATTCAATCCTAATATTTGCAAAATCCGCTCCATACTTGGAAGCAAAAACCTTACTACTTTTATCTCTTCCATCATGCGGACTAAAACAGCAAAAACAACAATAAAACCGCCAATCATCAAAAGGGTGGAAACCGAATCTTTTACAGCATCCCCAGCCAACTGTCCAAGAGGACGATTATCTTCTTTCCGAGCTTTAATCATCTCTCTAATTGCCCGTTGTAGAATATTTCCTTGATAATTCTCCTCCGGAGGAGGAGGCTCCTCTTTGCCATAAAATCGATAAATAAAACCGACAGAAAAAGCAGACAAGTAGTGCGCAATCGCAATCGTTACTCCGAGTTCAGGACAACCAAACATCCCTACTGCCACTGCTCCAAACATGAATAACGGATCTGCCGTGTTCGTAAAAGCTAACAATCTTTCTCCTTCGATCCTGGTACACAAATTGGAACGACGAAATTTAGCGGTAATTACCGCATCCATTGGATAACCGGCGGCTAGTCCCATCGACAATGCAAAAGCTCCTACTCCCGGCACATTAAAAACCGGTCTCATTAATGGCTCTAAAAAAACGCCCAAAAAATGAACAACCCCTAATCCCAGTAGAATTTCGGAAAGTACAAAAAAAGGCAATAACGAGGGTAGAACAATTCCCCCAAAAATTTGTAGACCATCCTTTGCTGCTTCCAATCCTTCTTTTGGAAAAACCGCTAAGGAGAAGGTAATTAAAGTAAACACTAAAGATAAGATAAAAAAAGCGCCTTTTCGTCCCGGACTATCCATCTGTAACATCTGTTCTCCTTAACTCCTCTCCTTGTTTAATTATTTTTTCTACCCAATCATTATCCCCGAGTACCTAATAAAGTAAAAATTACCCCCAAAATGATTAAGCAAATTTTAAAAGAAGATACTTTCACTGCTACCGCCACTAATCCTAAAGCGCTGACCAGCAAAAAAATTATGGGTCCGATTAATCCTAATAAAGCATTGAGTTGAAGAGCAGTTTCCACCTTCTGAAGGCGTAAAATCACAATTGCGGTCGCAATCTCTAACAGTCCGGATATAATCCGAAGGATACCCATTCCAGAAAGTATTTGCTTTTCGATCACTTTCACCTCATTTTTTTAATAAGCCTAATACTTTAAGGAAGATGGCGGTTAAACCTGCCGCTGCTAAAGGCCCCACTGGAATTCCTTTAAAAAAAGAAACCCCCAGTACTGTCCCAATTACCAAACCCAGCATGACTTCTGGTCGCAAGTTCAGCAAACCCAGTCCCTGACCGCAAAGATAAGTAGCGATTGTCCCTCCAAGAATCGAAAGTAAACCGATCGGTGTGATGAAAGTTTGAGCTAATTCCTTCACACTAATCTTATTTTTAGCAAACGGAATCATAACTGCGATCAACAAAAAAAGTAGTCCCCATTCCAACGCATGCCTTTCAGCTACTTCTAACAGAAAAGGGGTTTTTAATAATTTGATTACTAGGAGTGTGCCTGCGCTAGCCGCAACTAAACTATTCCCTGAAAGCATTCCTAGGACAAACAGAAAAAAAAGGAGGAGGTTAGCCTTAAGCATTTTTTTCACCCCGCTCCATAAATCTATGTTTAGCCTTAGCTAAATATGCATACTCGTTGCTAGTCACTCGTGGCTCGTCGCTCGTATTTAATGCCTCTGCTTGCGCAACTTGCCTTTGGTGTTCAACAAGCTAATTACATCGCATTCAAATACAATTCGCGCATCACGTAGTAACCACTTTAAAAAAACCGTCTCGCTCAGACGGTTTAGTCTTTAAATAAGCTTAAAAAATCAATGATCAGTCCACTCGGTAACAATAAGGCTTTCTAGAGGGCTTCTTTACACTCTTCCGAGTCTTGAAGCCTTTCAATGATGGCTCCTGCTCCCCGCAGCTTTTCCACCATTCTTTCGTAGCCGCGATCAATACATTCGGCGCCTGAAACCAGCGTTACACCTTCGGCTGCCAAACCACCAATCACTAGGGCGGCTCCAGCCCGCAAATCAGTAGTTTCCACTGGCGCTCCACTAAGATTCTCAACCCCTTTGATGATCGCCCGATCCCGATCGACCTTAACATCAGCGCCCATTCTTGTCAATTCATCTAAATAACGAAATCGATTGTCAAAGACGGTTTCACGGATAATACTGGTGCCATTTGCAATCGTCATTAAAGCGCCAAAAGGTTGTTGCAAGTCTGTAGGAAAACCAGGGTAAGGCGCAGTCTCTAAATCAGTGCTCAGCAAACGCTCTTTAGCCACTACCCTGATCGCAGTTTCACCCTCGTCTATTTGTACACCAGTCTCTCTTAATTTCATAATCGGAGCTCTTAGGTGATCAGACATCACATTTTCTAAAACCACATCACCTTTCGTGGCTGCCACGGCCATCATATAGGTGCCTGCCTCAATCCGGTCTGGAATAATGGGATGTTCTGCTCCACCAAGCCGTTCAACACCTTGAATCCTGATCGTCTCTGTTCCGGCGCCCCTAATTCGAGCGCCCATCGAAGTAAGAAGGACGGCAAGGTCCACAATCTCCGGCTCTTTGGCGGCATTTTCCAAAACAAATACTCCAGGAGTAAGCGTTGCTAAGTACATTAGGTTGATCGTAGTCCCCACACTACTACGGTTTATAAAAAACCGCGTCTCAACCGGTGTTCCCATTTTAGCTTTCATGAGACCATGTTCAATATTTACCTCCGCGCCCAAAGCCTGAAAACCTTTGATATGAAAATCAACTGGTCTCGGTCCCAGAAAACATCCTCCCGGCAAAGGAATCTCTGCTTCTTTAAGGCGGGAAAGCATTAATCCGGCAACATAAAAAGATCCCCTTAATTTTCTCGCCATTTCATAGGGGATCGGGGTTGGTCGTAACCCAGCGCCATTAATCAGCACAGTTCCAGGCATTTTTTCCTCTACTTTTACTCCGACTTGTCGCAAGATTTCCGCTAACACTACTGCATCTAAATCCCGAGGGAAATTAGTAAGGATTACCTCCTCTTCACCTAAGGCAGCTCCAACCATTAAGGCTAGGCTACTATTTTTTGAACCGCTAATTCTAATCGTGCCGCTTAACCTACTTCTACCTTCAATTCGAAAAAAGGACATTAGATTCCCTCTCTTTCCAGATAGTACCGGACAAGCTCCTCTAAGATCTGATCCCGGTCTATTCTTCTAATCAGTATCCGGGCATTTTTATGGCTGGTAATATAAGCCGGGTCTCCAGAGAGGAGATAACCTACTATCTGGTCAAGAGGGTCATAACCCTTTTCCTTTAAGGCAGAACACACCTCTTTGAGGACCTTTCTGACCTCCAACCGTTCTTCATCTTTAGGTTCAAAGCGGATGGTTTGGTCATTCACGGAATTTACCTCCTTATCACCGAGATAATTAAGACCAATATTTTATACCTCGGCAGCAAAATATTAACTTAGGAATATCATTTTCATTTTCCCATAAAAATCTCTCATTTGGGGAAATTATATAATTACCAAGACATTATTTAACCACAATATCTAGTGTTCGACTTTATTTCGAGAGAATTATCAATATTTTGTGGTTAAATCTTTAATAAATGCATTTATTAATTTATGAAGCAAGTTCATCTTTTCTTAAGAAGAGATTCAATTCAATCTTACCATAAGGTATGGTGATTGGTACGGCCAGAGCCGTATTAATATGCTTAAGAAACTCAGGAATCTGACCTCCCATCAACAGCAAAGGTGGGGTGATATTACATCGATAGCCGACTTCCGAAAGATTAGTGCTAGCTGTTCCTACAATAATATTCTTCAACTCACAGATTGCGCTTTTACCTAAATCATCAATAATAGGCGTATCCATTCCTAGCATCTTCCCGATAATCTTCTTTGCCGTCTCTTCTGACATCCCGCAGATTACCTGTCCCTGGAGGTCGCCCAAGACGCCTACTAAAACAGCAATCTCATATTTGGTTAATGGATCTTGGTTAAAAAATGGTTTTCCAGTTTCGACTTCAGGTTCCAACATACTTGCAATTACTGTATGCACAGCTTGTACAAATGAATCAATATGTTGAAAAGGCACAGTTAAAACCTCCTTTGATTTTCATCGCTCCATATGTGCTGGCGATAGCCGACGTGAGCGACTACCTAAATTTTTCAGTTCGTTGATGACCTGGGTAGGACTTTCTTTATTCTTAAACAGATAAGTGCCAGCCACTAAAAAATCCGCTCCGGCAGCTATTACTTCCGAGGCCGTCTCTTTATTAATACCCCCATCCACCCCAATCTGACATTTCAATTTCTCCTTCTCCACTATTCCGTGGAGTTTTTTGATCTTATTTAAAACTCCTGCAATTAATGTTTGTCCACCAAAACCCGGGTTAACTGTCATCAACAACACGATGCTTAACTCAGGTAAGACTAAATCAATTACTTCCAGCGGAGTCGCTGGATTCAAAGCTACTCCCGCCTCCATTCCTTCTGCTTTAATCATCTGTACTAAGCGATGAAGATGGACTGTAGACTCGGCATGAACGATCACCCTAGAAGCGCCAGCCTTGTGAAAGGGGGAAATATAAACATCTGGGTTTGCTACCATCAGATGCGCTTCAAAAGGCAAAGAAGAATAATCTCTTAACGCTTGAACCACAGGAGGGCCAAATGAAAGATTTGGCACAAAATGCCCATCCATGATATCAAGGTGAAGCCAATCGGCAGTATTAACTTTGGCCAGTTCAGACCGGAGGTTTGAAAAGTCGGCATTAAGGATAGAAGGTGCTACTTGAATTAGATTAGACATGACATCATCTCCTTTTTTCTCGGTTCCGTCCGCTGCGAAGGTATTTACGATCTTCGAGTTCGTTTAATTCATCAAGAAACATCAGATAATGTTCATAGCGCCAAGGATAAATCTTTCCTGCCTCCACAGCGGCTTTAACCCCACACGCTGGTTCTTGTTGATGGAGACAACCCAAAAAATGACATTCTGTTTTATATTTTGCAAACTCAATAAAACAATCCGCCAAGTCTCGAGGGGATAAAAAATCTAAGTCTAACTGAGTAAAACCAGGCGTATCAAAGATATATCCGTTTCCTTCCGGTAAAGGAAGTAACTGCGCTTCACGAGTAGTATGCCGTCCTCGGCCAATTTTCTCACTGACTGCCCCTGTCTTCAACTGAAAACTGGGAGCAACCATATTAATCAAAGCTGATTTTCCAACTCCCGATGGCCCTGTTAAAACGGTAGCCTCAAAACAAAGCTTCTCCAAAAACTGGAGTTTCCCCTGGTGGGTTTTTGTGCTTGTGCAGATTGCTTGATAACCAATTCTCCGATAAGGCTCAGCATTCTCCTCCGCTCTCTCCAAATCGATTAAATCCGACTTATTAAACAAGATTAAAGTCTTTAAGTTATAGGTTTCAAGCATTACCAGAAAACGATCGATTAACTGGTAGTTAAAATCAGGATTTTTATGGGCAAAAATTAAAGCCACCTGGGTAACATTAGAAACAAAAGGCCGTTTTAAAACGATACTTCGGGGACAAATTCCTTCAATAACAGCTTGTTCAGCAAGGATCATCTCATAATCGACGAGATCGCCAACTAAAACACTTCCTGTCAGTTTGAGTTTTCCACGAGGAACAGCAACAATAGTTTCTCCCTGATTATTCATAATATAATAAAAGCCACCAATAATCCTGATGACCCGACCTACAGGCAATCAATCCCCTCCCGGTTTAAAATATAGTAAGACCGATGCTCAGCATTGCTCACTGTTCGGACTCTAGAGGTAAAATCAGCTCCTCAGCGCCAACCTGATACTCGTGGTCATTTTCTAAATCACTACTATAATCCGTATTGAAACCGGCAGGGCCAGAGCTAACAATAAAACTCATCTCAGTGTTTAACGGAACAACCTCCCCAGGAAGCGGTTTTTGATCTAAGATGTTTCCTTTAAGATAAGGACTAGATTTATAAATAACGGAATTATCAAAAACAAGACCCAAACTTGCCAACTCAGACTGGACCTTTACTACTGGCAAGCCGATAAAATTTGGCACCTCAACATATTCCGGACCGAGACTACGATAAATATCAATGGTGGCGCCTTTTTGAATCTTCGTATTAGGAGCGGGCTTTTGCCGAATAATGTGATCTTTAGGCACATTTTTATTGCTCTCTGAGTAAACATCACCTTTTTTTAAACCCGCCTGATCTAATAAGATTTCTGCCTCAAGTAATGTTTTTCCCGTCAAATTGGGAACCAGAACGGTCTCGATTCCTAAACTTAAAACCACATCAATCACCCGACCGCGGCGCACAACCATCCCTGCTTTAGGTATCTGCGAAAGGACTCCTCCGGGTTGAACTGTCTCATCGGGTTCACGTCTCACCACATTAATTTTTAAACCGTTTTCCGCTGCTAATTTTTCCGCCTCACCGACCTCAAAACCCACCAAATCAGGAACAGAAACTTCCGGTTTAGCGGGAATTAAATATAAAAAACCTACCCCCGCCAGGAGGAAAGCGACCATAATCGAAATAAAAATGATACTAAAATTGACTAGTCTGGTTTTTAACGTTTTTTTGGGGTTCTCCGCGATCGCCTCTTTCTTCTCTTTACGGTTAAGTGGCAAATCTAAAACCTGAGTAGGATAATCCTCAATCTCTTTTTGATCCGGCTTTAATCCTAAAATCCCCTGAATCTCTTTACTTAATACTAAAGCAGAAGGATAACGCTCTTCTATGTCTTTAGCTAAAGTCCGCTTGACCACATCAGCTACTGCTTTCGGCTGAGTTGAAGAGAGCATCGCCAACAAAGGCGGCTCTTCCTGCAGATGCTTTAAAGCAATGGCAATCGGACTCTCACCCGTAAATGGCACTTCGCCAGTGAGCATCTCATAAAGAACACACCCCAGAGAGTAAAGATCCGACTGGGGACCTACCGGTAAACCTCTCGCCTGTTCAGGAGAGAAATATTGCACCGAACCCATCACCACTCCAGTCTGGGTATAACCACTGGTAGCGACAGCCCTGGCAATTCCGAAGTCCGTAACCTTAACTATGCCATCACTAGTAATCAGGATATTATGAGGTTTTATATCTCTGTGTACAATATTATGCTCATGAGCATGGCGCAAGGCATCACTAATCTGAAGCGTAATTCTTAGGGTCCGAGTTAAGGCAAAAGGCGCTTCTTTTTTGATCAAGTCCTTAAGATTAGTGCCGGAAATATATTCCATCACAATATAATAAGTATCGCCATCCTGACCAACATCGAAAATATTAACAACATTCGGATGGGAAAGACTGGCCGCGGATTGGGCTTCCCGTCTAAAGCGTTCGACAAATTCTTTATCTGATGAATACTGAGGGCGAAGAATTTTTATGGCCACGATACGCTGAAGAAGAGTACATTCAGCTTTATAGACTAAAGCCATACCTCCCTCGCCGATCAGTTCAAGTATTCTATATCTATTGCCCAATAGACGTCCGATCACATAATTCACCTCTGTGGGCGGTAAAACCCCAATAATATTATAAACAAAAACATTTAAAGTTGGTTTTTCGCCATGAACAAGGTAAAATCCTTCCCCAATATTTTTGAGAATCAAAGAAAGGCCACGATCACAGAAATGTTATCAGTACCACCCTTCTCATTGGCGACCTTTACTAAATAATCGGCAATTTCTTGCGGAGAATGATCTAGAGAAAGAATTGTAAAAATTTCTTCATGAGAGAGCATCACTGTTAAACCATCAGAACAAAGTAAAAGTCGATCCCCTTCAGCCAGTGGATATTCCGCATACTCTATCTCTATATCCCCCGGGGTCCCCAATGCCCTCGTTAGAATATGCCTTTGCGGATGGTTTTTTGCCTGTTCTTCAGTTATACCTCCGCTGCGAACTAATTCCCCCACTAATGAATGATCAGTGGTCAATTGTATTAAAAGCCCTTTATGCCAGTGATAGACACGGCTATCTCCCACATGAGCCACGCAAATCCGTTCCGTCTCAATTTTAACCGCCACAACGGTAGTTCCCATTCCAGAACATTCCTGGTGCGCACTGGCGTATTCCAGCAAAGCGTGGTTGGCATCTTTTAAAGTAGAAACTAATTCGGCTTTAAAGTCAGAACCTTCAGCTTCCAACGCCAACACGCGTTCTACTACTAAGGCGCTAGCTACTTCTCCCGCATTATGACCCCCCATGCCGTCAGCTAAAACTAAAAGTGATCCTTGACGCCCAATACTGTCCTCGTTAACTTCTCTGACTTTTCCAACATGGGTTGCCATCCCTACCCTCATATCTCCCCACCTCGCTACCTCTCTCTAGCTATCAGCTGATTATTCCGGTAAGCATAACCCTTTTGCCCTTTTTTTGCTAAGAGCTAAAACTTTTAATACTGTTTCACCGGTCCTAATTTCAGCGCCGGGAAAAATAAAGGTAGTGTCAATCCGCTGGTTATTAAAGAACGTGCCGTTAGTACTACCTAAATCTCTTAGCAGAAAAGCTTTCTTTTTGGGGTAGTATTGTAAGACCGCATGATCCCTTGAGACTTTAGGATCATTTAGTTGGATATGGCATTCAGCCTGTCGTCCTATTTTAACCGTGTTGGGGGCAAGTAAAAACTCCCTACCTTGATCGGGTCCGTCAATTACCACCACCGCTAGTTGCGGTTGGGGAGGATAATTACCTTTAATCCTTTTAAAAACCTTGGTTTCCTCTCCTGGTTTCTTCGATTGTTCTTTATTTTTCCCCCAACGTAACCACCAGTTACTAACATTCATTATAACACATCTCCCATTAAAATTAAGTGAAAAATCAATCTTGAGAGATCCTGCTGATTGATTATTAGTAGACTAACTTTGCTCATCAAGATTTAACCTCCGTCTTAATTGTCCGCAAGCCGCTTCCACCTCAGCTCCTCTTTCTTGTCTAATACTAACCGCTACCCGATGATTTTGCAAAGTCTTAAGAAACTTTCGCCTCGTTCGTGGCTGAGAAGGACGATAAGGAGAGTCGGGTATTGAGTTGTATGGAATCAGATTAACATGACAAAGCCACCCGGCAGTTAACATCAGTAAACCTTTAAGATCCTGTTCTCCATCATTTACTCCTTCAATCATTATATATTCCAACGTCACGCGACGATTAGTTGTTCTAGCATAACTGCGACTGGCTTTAATTAAAACAGCCAGGGGATAAGTACGGTTTAAGGGGATGAGTTCTGATCTTAATTGATCATTCGTCGCATGGAGAGAAATGGCTAGATTTATTTGTGTTTCTTCTTTGGCCAGACGGTAAATGGCTGGCACTACCCCACTCGTCGAAACGGTAAGATGTCGAGCGGCAATCTGTAATCCGTAATCAGCATTTAATAGCTTGAGCGCCTTTAAAGTCGCATCATAATTAGCTAACGGCTCGCCTTGTCCCATCGCCACGGCATGCGTAATCCTTGTCTGCCGATCATTGCCAATCTTTAGAACTTGGTCCACGATCTCCCCGGTTGTTAGGTTACGATGAAACCCTTTTTGTCCGGTTGCGCAAAAAGCACAGCCCATAGCACATCCAGCCTGCGTAGAAAAACAGACTGTTTTCCTTCTTTCTTCCGGAATATATACTCCTTCAATATCCAGACCATCTTGTAAACGAAAAAGGTATTTTTTTGTTCCGTCGGTAGCCTGTTTGGCGCCTTCCACTAATAATACGGAAGGCGAAAAGCCAGCTTCTTGTAGACAACGCTGAAAAGCAATCGGTAAATTGCTCATGGCCGAGAGATCAGCTACCCCCTTCTTATAAATCCACTCCATAAGCTGCTGTGCTCGATAGCGCGGTTCACCAAAACCTGTTACTATTTCTTCTAATTCTTCAAGTGTAACTCCAATTATCTCCAAGCTTACTATCCCCTTTTATACTCACACTCGTTACCAGCTACCCGTCGCTCGTATTTTTTAGAAATCTTTCTTAAAAAACAAAGACAGCTTACCCTAAGCGCCCAGCTAAAAGGTGTAGACAGCATTTTTTTACCATAAACAACTAAATATGATGGTCTGATCTACGACTAACGCGGACGAGCTAAAGTAAGTTTTCACCTACAAAGCAATCTTTTCCTGCTATTATTCTCACATTTCCCATCCTTTACACCAAATTCGAATTCCGCTTCTTTAAACTGGATGTTAATTTAAGAAATTGGGAGAATCGCATCACATAATTTATTTAAAAATTGATCGATCAAAAAAGTGAATCTTCTCGCTTTATTAAAGATTAACTTAAAAAAGCCCTGACAGGAATAATCAACCTGCTTCGGGCGTTTTAAAAAGCACGAATAAGTAAGAAAGATAACCCCTGTTAACTGGGAATCTGTAACTGAAGACGAATCCGATCCGCCACTTTGGCAATAAAAGAGGCGGCTGTAGGAAATCTTGACCGATCCTTCTGGTAATTCTCTGTGCCAAACATCTTCTTAAATGATTCAAGGTTTCCCCGTTCCCAGCCAATTTCAATCGTATGTCTAATCGCTGATTCTACACCGCTTGAGGTAGAATTGTACTTTTCCGCAATCCGCGGATAAAGATTTTTGGTGATATTCCCTAAGATGTCCTCCTCCTGTATCGCCAAGATAATCGCATCTCGGAGGTAAGCATAACCTCTAAAGTGGGCGGGAACTCCCATTTCATGAAAGATTTTCGTAACTTCCAGTTCTAGTTGATGACGAGAAAGCCCCCTGGCTGCAGAAAGAACTGAACTATAAATATTCTGACTTTCCTTCGTATAATTTCCATTCTTATGACCAAATTGGCGGATCCGTTCAAGTAAAATCAGAGTATCAAACGGTTTAACCATATAATAGACAGCCCCCATGGCAATTAAGCGTTGCACCATTGATTCCTGTTCAAAAGCAGTCAGAACGATTACTTTGGGAGCATCCGGATTATCTGCTAAACGTTCCATAACACCAATCCCATCCAAATAAGGCATGGTAATATCTAGTATTAGGACATCAGGTTGATACTCCTTAATTAACTCAACTGCCTGCAAACCATCGTACGCTATTGCTACGAGTTCCATATCTTCTTGAATTCCAATATGTTCAGCCAATACGCTACATAATTCCCGATTATTGTCAGCCAGAAGCACCTGGATTCTATTTTCTGACAAAGGCGATCCCCCCTTTCCGTGCTTTAATTTCGACATTGTTTTACCATTTCCTGCTTTCTATGGTAATTCTTTATGTTAATCCAAGGTTTCCCCCTGTGGATTTTGGATGGACATTAAATATATTTCTTTCCACCCTTGATCCTTTGGCCGTTTGAGAGCGGCCTGTTTTTTAAAGCCGATCCTCTCATAACATTGGATCGCTCTCGAATTAAAAGCATAAACACGGAGATACAAGAGGTTCAAACCGAGATCACCAAAAACATATGTGATGATTTGCTGAAGAGCTAAGGTACCATAACCCTTATTCCAATACTCCTTTTCCCCAATCCTAATTCTTAACTCCGCCTCTCTTCGCCGCCAACAAATATGATCAAGTTCTAAGTCTCCTATTAATCTCTCGTTTTCATCTTCAATCGCAAAAAGTCGATATTCTCTATTTTTCTTCATCTGCTCTAGCCAAAGTTCGCATTCTTCCAGATCTCGTGGTAATCCTCGATCAACAAAGCGTTCCACCTCTGGATCATTATTCCATAAAATCATCTTCTTAAGATCTTCTCTGTTAAACGGACGAACCTTAACAAAACAGGCTTTCTCAGACATTACGGCCATCCCTTCTGTGTATAAGCTTCAACTAGTGCTCCGTTTCTTTGCTTCCTCAAAGCCAAACTTAAGACTATCTAAGAACGATTACTTACCCAAAATATTCGGTTAAATTAATCATAACCCTCTAAGTAAAAACAGGTAGGAGGATAGATGTTTTGGGCATTTTAACACCTTTTTCAGCTAGTTTCAGAAAATTTATTTTTAAAGAAACGGTATAAATTGCCACCGGCCAACTTACTAATGATCTGCCCGTTAAATCCTTCGTCTTCAAGGGTTTTTAAAAAAAAGGAAAGTCCGGTTACATCCTTTATATCCGTTGGTGTGGTCTCGATCCCGTCAAAATCACTCCCTAAAGCTAGGCAGTTTTCTCCCCCTTGTTCTAAAATATATTCCAGGTGAGGAATTATAGCTCGACAACTCACTTTTCCTTCACCAATGAAAGGTGGATAAAAAGTTAAGCCAATGGTTCCGCCGGTAGCAGCAATCATTTTGATCTGTTCCTGCTCCAAATTTCTAATATGCGGATAAATAGCAAATACATTAGCATGCGAGACAAAAACGGGTTGTCGAGCAATCTCTAGTAAGTCAATAAAGCTTTTTCGACCGAGATGGGATAGATCCAAAATCATTCCCATTTCTTCAGCAAGGCTAATACTTTTTCTTCCTAATGCCGTCAAGCCGTGATCACTGGGGGAATAAATTCCATAGGCAAACGGATTCTCCCAGTTCCAAGTAAGTGAGAACATTCTAATTCCCAACTCATAAAACTCCTCCAGCCTGGAAAGTTCCCCCTCCAAAGGTTCCAACCCTTCCAGCGCTAAGATAATTCCGATTCTTTCCTCCTGTTCCCATCTTTCAAAATCATCCTGTGATCGAATCCAGATCACCTGTTCTTTCAAATGTTGGTATTCTGTTTCCCAATACCTAATTACTTTTTGGGTCCAAGAATAGGGGGCTTTTCTAACACCTGCACAAATTGCCATTACCTGTAAATCTACGCCTGCTTCGCTTAATCTTGGTAAATCGAGATGCAACTGTGGACAGTAATGACCGAAACTTCCCCCTTCATCAATAATCCTTACTAGTGTATCGGCATGCCCGTCAATGATAGGAGAATAACCAGTAGTCCGTTTTATCATCTTTTTCTCTCCCCGTTATTTATTTAACTCACTTTTCGCACCCTTTACACAAAAGTCAAACTAGAATTAGTTTTATACACTAAGCTTTTTGCGTTGTATCCTTTTTAACAGGTCCCAATATAATATATAGTGTTTGACCTGTATTAGGCTATCAATACATTGTATTGGGATAATTAAATCAAAAGATAACACAAAAAGCCCAGCTAAATATAAGGATACGAAATGTAAGATACAAAGATCAAATTAACTTAAAAAAGATGTTAAGTAAGACTGTAAGAGTATGAAATTTCTTCAAACAAAAAAAGAACCTATAAAAAGTTTATAGGCCCCTACACAGGTATAATAGCGAAAATATTATTATCTAGGTTCAATAATTAATTTAATAGCTGTTCTTTCTTGTCCGTCAATAATAATGTCAGTGAATGCCGGAATACAGATCAGGTCGATACCACTTGGAGCAACAAACCCCCTGGCGATGGCGACTGCTTTCACAGCCTGGTTTAAAGCCCCGGCTCCAATTGCTTGTATTTCTGCAGCTCCTTTCTCCCGTAATACCCCGGCCAATGCTCCGGCCACCGAATTTGGATTGGATTTTGCCGAAACCTTTAATACTTCCATTGCTTAATCCCCCTCCTGAAACATGTCACCTTTGTTAACTATATACTATTATATTTTATACTCACCATAAAATTCCTTTTTATTTTACAATATTTTTTTACTTTCTTCGGTAATTTATTCTGTTAATCACCTTAGCGCTTCCTTTTTGGTCCAACTCAAGATAAACACCATTAATCTCAGTAATACCTGAAGCAATCTCAAACCTTACCGGTCTTTTAGTAATAAATTTTTGAATAGCAAGTTCTTTTTTGACACCAAGGACAGAATCCAATGGTCCACACATCCCCATATCAGTAATATAACCTGTTCCCTTAGGAAGAATTCTTTGATCAGCAGTTGCTACATGGGTATGAGTTCCCAAAACTGCAGAGGCTACTCCATCTAAATAATTAGCTAAAGCCACTTTCTCCGAGGTAGCTTCAGCATGAATATCAATTAAGACATATGGCGTTTTTCTTTTTAAAAAGTTAACACTCTCCTCCGCAACCTTGAAAGGGCAATCCAATGGTGGTTCCAAGTAAACTTGGCCTAGTAAATTGATGATTCCAACCTGATATCCGTTCTTGGCCACAAATAAACCATAGCCTTCTCCGGGTGTCCCTGGCGGATAATTAGCTGGCCTAAGCACCTGGGAATAACGATTAAAGACTTGGTAGATCTCTTTATTTTTCCAAGTATGATTCCCTAAGGTAATCACATCGATCCCTAATCTAAATAGTTCTTCAGCCACTTCAGTGGTAAGACCAAACCCTCCGGCGGCATTCTCCCCGTTAACCACCACTAAATCTGGAGAATACTCATCGATTACACTAGGAAGTAACTCCTTAACCGCCTTTCTCCCCGGTCTACCTACAATATCACCAAGAAATATAATTTTCAATGAATAGCTACCTCCTTAGATCAAACCCCCCCTAGCTTAAGGGGGGGTCAGAATGGTTGAAGATCATAACTCTACCTTCTTCACGAATACCAATTAGCTCTTGTTCTTGCTGCAAATCTTTTATATCTTCTAACATGTGGTCGATCATTTCTTCTTGGAAAACAAGTTCTTCTTCGCCTATATTCTCTTCCATATCTTTAATAATTTCTTGTTCATACTTGTTATTGATAATTTTAATCATTAACGAAATTTCCTCTTGAGAGAGGGAAGCAATATCCCTTTTTATTTCCAAAAAGCTTACGTCTTTCTGTCTTTTAAACGTAAAGTCTACAATCGTCGGATTACACTGGATTAACATGGCAAGAGCTCCCAAATTCATCTCCAATTCTTCCCGAAACAATCTTTCTTCTTCGACAGAAAATTTACGTTTAAAAATAAAGCTAAACAGAAAACTTTTATCCTCTGGCGCCAATTTGAGAGTCGCGATCTCCGGATAGCGGATTAGTAAAGAAACGATTAAACTCATAGAGCTGGTAAAGGATTCGCCTTCTTTCCAAAATACACCCTTCATCATTGCTCCTCCCTACCCCTTAATTTACAAACAATAAGCCACTGACAACAGTGGCTTATTGTCATCATCTTGCATACTCCACAGCTCTAATTTCACGAATAACCATCACTTTAATCTGTCCCGGATATTCTAGCTCGCTCTCTATTTTCTTGGCAATTTCCCTTGAAATATACGCCGCCGCGGAATCATCAACTTTTTCCGGTTTAACCATAATCCTAATCTCACGTCCAGCTTGAATTGCATATGCTTTTTCAACGCCCTCAAAAGAATCGGCAATCTTCTCCAATTTTTCAAGGCGCTTAATATAGCTTTCCAACGTCTCTCTCCTGGCGCCTGGACGAGCAGCAGAAATCGCATCTGCGGCTTGAACCAAAACAGCTTCCACCGTATTCACTTCAATATCTCCGTGATGAGCGGCAATCGCATGAATGACCGCCGCCGATTCACGGTACTTTTTAGCTAAATCAGCGCCAATCGTAACGTGAGGCCCTTCCACTTCATGATCAATGGCTTTTCCAATGTCATGGAGGAGACCCGCCCGTTTGGCTAGAGTGACATCGGCTCCCAACTCAGCCGCTATTAAACCAGCTAAATGCGCCACTTCAATCGAGTGTTTCAATACATTCTGGCCATAACTAGTACGATACCTTAATCGACCCAAAAGACGAATAAGTTCCGGGTGCAGGCTAGGAATCCCCATTTCTATAGCAGCCTGCTCTCCTTCTTCCTTAATTACTGTCTCTACTTCTTTTCTGGCTTTTTCCACCATTTCTTCGATCCGAGCCGGATGGATTCGTCCATCAACAATCAAACGTTCCAGCGCAATTCTAGCCACCTCACGACGAACCGGGTCAAAACCAGATAGAATAACAGCTTCCGGCGTATCGTCAATAATTAGATCGATACCCGTTAAAGTTTCAAGAGCTCTAATATTTCTCCCTTCCCGCCCGATAATTCTTCCTTTCATCTCATCATTGGGCAGGGCAACAACAGAAACTGTCGTTTCTGCCACATGGTCAGCAGCATAACGTTGAATCGCAGTCGAGAGTATATCTCTAGCCTTCTTATCAGCTTCTTCCTTAATTTTGGTTTCATAATCCTTAACGCGAACCGCCATTTCTTGTGACAATTCTTTCTCTAATTCAGATAAGAGTATATCCTTGGCCTGATCAACAGTGAGACCAGAAATCTTCTCTAATTCTTCTCTCTCTTTCTGCTGCAACTCTCGGAGTTCTATTTTTAGTCTCTCAACCTCAGTTTCTTTTCTACTGAGATTATCTTCTTTTTTTTCCAGGGTCTCCATTTTTCGGTCAATATTCTCTTCTTTCTGGAGAATCCTTTTCTCCAGCCGTTGAATATCATTTCTACGGTCCCGTATCTCTCTTTCCAAATCGTTTTTTACCCGAAGGGCTTCTTCTTTAGCTTCCAGTATAGATTCTCGCTTTTTCGCTTCAGCTTCCCTTTCGGCTTCTTGTAATATCATTTTCGCAGTTTCTTCTGCAGACCGCAGGCTCATTACGGTCCTGATTTTTTCAAAAACTATACCGCCTGCTAAACCTAGTAATATTAATAATATATTTATCCAAAAATCGATCCTTAACACCTCCCTTTGCAAAAAATTAATACTAAATAAAGCCGAGTAAGAACTCGGCTTTATTGTGTTCTCCTCCGGATTTAATTGTATCTTTTTTGAAAAACGCTGTCAAGACTCCTCATCCTGGTTAAGATAAGGCTTTATTTCTTCAGAAGGGAAACCAGCGGCATATAGTCTTCTAGCCCACTTAATAATTTCTTTTTTCCCTGGTACAGTCTGTTCAGATTGCCCGAATATTTTTTCCCACCAAAACTTGATTGTTTCTTTCTCCTTTTCCAAGGGATAAAGTTGTTCCAAACCATCCTCAATCATCTCCGGTTTGATCCCGGACAAAAGTAATCGCTGACGGATATAGGCCCTACTTTTTCCAGCCTCTAAATATTTATCTACTTTCCGGAGAAGATAGGCCTTGTCATCAAGGTAACCCCACTGTTCGAGACGGGAAAGAGCCTCTGCAATCTCCTCATTTTTGTACCCTCGCTTCTCTAACCTAAGCCCTAATTCCTGGCTACAATAGTCGCGTCTTTGGAGCAGAGTAAGAGAGTATTCTAAAGCAGAACTCAAACGCTTCATTTTTTCCCAGCCTTACTCTCCTGACTCCCTTTTTGCTCTTTATTTAACCTTTGTGGTCGAATCATCCCTATTTGCTGATAAACAACCTCTTCAATCTTATCAAGCATCTCTGGGTTTTTCTTTAAAAAGTCAACCGCATTATCTCTACCCTGACCTAAACGCGTATCCTCATATGAGTACCAGGAGCCACTCTTTTTAATAATATCTCGATCGGCGGCTAAATCTAATAAGCAACCGACTTTGGAGATCCCTTCGCCATAAACAATATCAAACTCGGCATCTTTAAAAGGAGGGGCCACTTTGTTTTTAACTACTTTAACCCTCGTCCTATTTCCGACCAGCTCATTTCCTTGTTTAAGACTTTCTATTCTCCTCACCTCGAGCCGGATTGTAGAGTAGAATTTTAAAGCCCGACCTCCGGGAGTTACTTCGGGGTTACCAAACATTACCCCTACTTTTTCCCGGATTTGATTAATAAAAACCGCCACCGTTCGCGATTTACTAATTGCTCCAGTCAGTTTCCTAAGGGCTTGTGACATTAACCTGGCCTGTAATCCCACATGAGAGTCACCCATCTCTCCCTCAATCTCTGCCCGCGGAGTTAGAGCGGCTACCGAATCAATAATCACCACATCCACAGCCCCACTGCGCACTAGAGCTTCTGTGATCTCCAAAGCCTGCTCACCAGTATCCGGCTGGGAAATAAGCAGGTTATCAATATCCACTCCTAATTTGCGCGCATAAAGTGGATCAAGCGCATGCTCAGCATCGATAAAAGCAGCTATTCCCCCCAGTTTCTGTGCCTCAGCCGCCATATGCAAAGCCACGGTAGTTTTACCCGAAGATTCTGGACCATAAACCTCAATTATTCGTCCCCGGGGAATTCCTCCTACCCCTAACGCTAGATCTAATGTTATCGCTCCGGTAGGAATAGTCTCTATGTTCATCTTGGCGCCTGCTTCCCCCATTTTCATGATAGAACCCTTGCCAAATTGCTTTTCGATCTGGAGGATCGCCACCTCCAACGCTTTTTGTTTTTCTTCGATGGACATTTTTTCGCCCCCTCCAAACATTTGTTCGTTCCGAGTATAACAAATTTGAACTAAAGTGTCAATACTCTCGCAGCTCGTCACTCGTTGCTCGTCGCTCGCATGAATGATAGCCTTTGTGGGCAAGCATAAAATTCGTATTTTCATCACTTCACGTGTGCGGGCGGTAGCCAGCGTGAGCGACTACTTAGTAAATTTATCGGCAACGGTCGAAGCGCCATACGAATCAGGTTTAATCCGGGCATCAAACCCGCTTCCGGTTACCATTCCCACTACTTCCCTGATTATCTCTTTAGTTTTTCCCTGTTGCCCCACATCGAGATGGATCTCAACATTTAAATCAGTTACCCCGATGGTAGTAAACTTTCCGGCCAGGCGAGAGGCGACCTCAAGACTGCGCGCAGTTTCCAGGAAAATTCGTTGTTTTAATGAAATCTTACCCTTCTGTCGTTCCTTAAAATAATAAAACCGGCCTCCCTTACCCTCCCGTAAGATAACTATAGCCGTTACATAACAAACATCCTCTCGTAATTGAGAATCAGTTCCCACAATCAATTTGTATTTATCCTCAGGATATTCATTTACAAAACAAAGAATATCACGAAAAACTTGATTAAAACTAAGCCGTCCCTTGGTCGGACTGATAAAGTACATGTCCATCTCCTTTTCAGCAAAACTCCGAATATTCGTAGGGCTATGCTTTAAAAATTACCTAGAGTTCTTAGCGTAATAGGAGGCCAGCGCGTAAAATTCCTCCGGAGAAAGGTTCTCCCCTCGTTGCAAAGGGTTGATCTTTAAAGCATTAAAAGCTTCCACTACCTTCTTTTCTCCTCCAAGTTCAGAAAATATACTGCGCAAAGAGTTATAAAGGTTTTTACGACGGAAAGAAAAGACAGTGCGAACCAGTAGTGAAAAAAAACGCTCTGTTTCCGGAAAAAAATCCGTTTTTTTCGGAATTAGCCTTACAATCGCTGAATTAACCTTTGGTCTAGGCACAAAGACTGTAGGGGGAACAACCCCCAGGATCTCTGTTTGACAATGGTGTTGAATCATCACGGAAAGAGCGCCATAGACCTTGTTTCCAGGGGGAGAAACTATCCGCTGGGCTACTTCCTTTTGAACCAAAAATACCAGCAGTTTCCAGTCAATACCAGACTTCAGTAAGTGGAAAATAATGGGGGTAGTTATATAATACGGAAGATTTGCTACCACCTTTGGTTGGAGACAATTTCCCGCCAGTAAATCGCGGGGATTCATCTTTAAAATATCTCCAAATACGATCTTTACATTATCTCGTCCGGCTAACACTTCTTCTAGCAGAGGGGCCAAGGAATGATCGGTTTCTACAGCTAACACCCGCCCAGCCTGTTCTGATAAGGCAGTAGTTAGAGCCCCAACACCGGCTCCAATCTCCAGCGCCAAATCAGAGGAGCTTACCTCGGCAGCCGCCACTATTTTACGGAGGATATTAGCATCCGTTAAGAAATTCTGACCTAATTGCTTCTTGGCCACCAAATTATATTTGGCCAGTAACTGACTGACGATCCGTGGAGAAGTTAGATTAAAAGACATCTTTTGTTCAGTAATTTTCATACCACCTTAACCAAAACTAACTAGTATGCCGATCCATCATGAGATTACTACCCTGTTTTAGTTTTAGACGCCGCAACAGCTCTTCTCCAACCACCTTCGTCTCAAGGGGGTGAGTATATTTCTTTTGAATCTCACTGACCAAGGCCACCGTCAGCGCCATCAACGGCCATTGTTCAATTTTACCATCGGGCTTTTGCACCATCAGACCGCCCCGCTCCCGGTCATCATCCAGATAGAGGGCGCCAATCTGCTCATCAAACCTTTTAATCAGTTCCTGACCAACCTGAGCTCCGGTGTCAACCGGAAGCATCACCGCAAAATCATCACCATGAATATGAGAAATAAAAATATCCGGAACTTCTAATTCATCGGTTACCTCTACCAATAAGCGACAAAGGAGCCTAATAGCCTCATCACCGGCACTAAAACCGTAACACTGGTTATAGATACGAAAATTATTTATATCAATAAATAGGAGGTCACAGTCACCCGCTCCTGTTATTCTTTGCATAATTTCCTGCCTCAGCGCATCCCAACCTTGAAATCCGGTTAGCGAATTTGTACTGATTGCTCTTCGCTCAGCCATCAACTGATTTACTTTAACTAAAACATCCTTTGGATTAAAGGGTTTAATCAACTGTGTATCCACTCTCACCCCTAAATTAGCCATATCTACCAAATTAATCTCTTCCTCGGTAAGAAGGATGATTCCCATGTTGCGTGTCTCTGAATGCAATTTCAATTCATAGCAAATTTCAAATCCGTCTTTAATTGGAATATACTGATCAATAATGACCACTCCGGGCTTAAATCCCAGAGCTTTAGTAAGAACTTGGTCTCCTTGCGCGCAAGTCATTACTTGATAACCGGCATTAGAGAGACGAATAACCATAATTTCCACTAGGTGCGGATCGCTCTCAGCCACCAACACCCTTTCCAAATTCACCAAAAATCCGCTCCTTTCGCTCCCCTCTTTCTCCGCAATCATTGTTTCGACGAAAGGTCATCTATTCCTCTATCATTCACTGCAAAAAAGGCAGATTTATAAGAATTTTTATAAAAAGTATGATTTCCTATGGGGCTAAAATATAAACCTTTAATTTTTTCCGACCAAAGAGAATCGCTTCCCGTTGGGTATCAAAGCACAGATCAATCCGGTTGTTCTTAATTGCTGAACCAATATCCTCAGCAGCGGCAAAACCGTAGCCCTCGACATAAAGCTTCGTTCCTAAAGGAATAACCTTCGGATCAACCGCCGCAATCCCATAGGTTGCTTTTTTCCCTGTATATGTATAGCCATCTGCATAAATACCGCAAGATTCGGGTCCTGGATCATAAGCCGTTGCTTCCATTATTTTTACTTCTATATATCTGATCGTGTGTCCCCGAGAAACTGTAGCTGTTCTAATCACTGGTCTGGTTCCTTTAGCAATTACCTTTTTAACAGATGTTTTTACCACCTTCTCGCCGATTTTACTCCTTTTTACTTCCTTTCCATCTTCATAAACGACCGAATACTCCCGCTCCAAAAGACCTGGTTCTCCTTCCCGAACGATCCGTTGTTTCCCCTTATCCAGATTGGCATCATTAATATAGGTCACCGCAGGGTTAATTTTATACTGAACGGTAAGCGTCTCCAGCGCCACTCTCGTTACTTTTAAGCGCAACCCCTCCCAGACCCTTGTCTCCAAGGGAAGCGAAACCCGATCATTCTCCTCTAAAACAATACCGGCTCTAGTCAGAACCTCCTCCACCTTTACAGGAGGCATCCGCGTAACAATCTCCCGACCATCAACAACCACTAATAAATTAACCCCCCTGAGCACTTCGATTTCTAGTCCTTCCTTCACCCGGTGTTCAAGGTTGGGATAAACTTCGTCACCCAACTGAAGAGTAAGTCCGGCCTCCTTTAAGACCTGCTCAACTGTAACCGCGGTAGTAGTCATCCTGAGCGTAGCTCCATCCACCTTTAGCACTACCCGGTTGATAGTTAACATATAGAGAAGAAAAAAAAGCAGGATCACCCCTGGAAAAATAAGAACAAGGTGAGAAGTCAAACGGGTGGAAAGATCAAACTTGAGACCATCTACTCTATGTATCTTCATTACTAATCCTCCTAAGATGATCAGCCGTTACAGCAGCCGGTATGAACCACTACTTCTAAAGTATTCATCTTCAAAGATAAGCTCTCCTCTTGGAAATAACAGGCATTCCTATTCGGTCTGTAGGCCGCGAATGCGGAATTCTACCCCCATTTCCTCCGCAATTTTCCTCGCTGGTTCTGGATTAAAATCTGAAGTTTGTACCACCGAGAGAATCACCCGCGGAATATATAATTTACTATCACGAGCAAACTGCAACATACACGTAAAAGCCTCCGGTCCTAACGCCGACTTACAGAGATGATGATATTGATCAGCGCTAGCCGCATTCAGACTAATCGAGATCGTATCAACCAAGCCTTCCAGTTCTGGGAGGATCTTATGTTTTAACACCGCCTCCGCCAATCCATTGGTATTAATTCTAATCTTTGCTCCATATTTAGCTTTTAAGCTACGCGCTACTTCGGTTACTACTTCCCAACGAAGCAATGGTTCACCGTATCCACAGAAAACCACCTCACGAAAAGCAGAAACATCTCCGGCTGCTTCCAAAACTTCCTCAGCAGTAGGTTCCCGGTCTAACCACAGATCATAACCCACACCTTTCCGATTCTCTCTAATGCAAAAAACGCACCGATTGGGGCAACGGTTGGTGATATTAAGATAGATATTATCTTGTAGAACATAAGCATAAATATTACCCATTGTCGCATCTCCCTTTTGCTGTACGATAATCGTTCCAGTGGTTATTTTAAGACCAAGAGCGGCCCCCATCGCTATTCGACTCGTCGATTCCAAAACAAGCATAAGCGTTATTCCTAGTTAGATCAGCAACCTCTCGCGGAGTTAGACCTAATATCTCGCTAATCTTCATTGCCACCCTTGTTAAATATGCCGGCTCGTTTCTCTGCCCCCGAAAGGGGTGAGGGGTAAGATAAGGCGCATCCGTCTCTATTAACAACCGCTCAGTAGGGATCTCTTTAAGCATCTCCGGCATTTTTTTGGCATTGGTAAAGGTAACCGGTCCTCCGATCGAAATATACATATTTAATTTTAGATATTCTCGAGTAAGTTCCTTGCTCCCCGAATAACAATGCATAACTCCTCGGTAGGGTAAGCCTCCATCTTTTAATCCCGCCAACAGATCAGGGTGAGCTTCCCGAACGTGAATAATGACTGGCTTTTTCATCTTAGCCGCTACCGCCAGTTGTTGGCGGAAAACCTCTCTTTGAAGCTCTCGGGGAGAATGATCATAGTGGTAATCAAGGCCAATCTCCCCTAGAGCTACCACTTTTTCATGGGTTAACATTTTTCCAATTTTCGCCAAATCTTCCCCGGAAACAGTTGCTGCTTCATGGGGATGAAAACCAACCGCCGCGAAAATCCCAGGAAAATCTTCCGCCAACTTGAGCGCTTGTTGAGAAGAAGCCAAGTCATAACCTACCACTAGAAGGTTCTCTACCCCGGCCTCCCGTGCCCGGGTAAGGACTGCCGGCACATCATCTCGGAAAGCCTCGTCATTTAAGTGGCAGTGAGTATCAAAGAGTTTCATCCGATCTCCGCCCCATCGCCAACCTGCTTTTCCGGAATAACCAAGGCGAGTTGATCACCGGACGAAGCGGCCAGCACCATTCCTTGGGAGAGATATCCTCTAAGCTTCACCGGTTTAAGGTTAGCTACCACCACTATTTCTTTACCGACTAGTTCTTCAGGTTGATAATAACGGGCGATCCCAGCAACAATCTGTCTTTCCTCCGCGCCCATTTTCACCATTAAACGTAAGAGCTTATCTGTGCCTTCTATTTTCTCAGCGGAGAGTACTTTAACGACCCTCAAATCTATTTTAGCAAATTCATCGATCGTAATCTGCTGATCAGTTGCTTTACCTGTATCATTTTTTTCCGCCGGTTTAGGCTCCACTTTCTTCTCGCCTTGCTCTTCTTTTTTCTCTTCCCACTCAATTCTAGGAAAGATCGGCTCCCCTTTTTGCACCTTTGTCTTAGGTGGGAATAGCCCCCAGCGGCATCCTTCTTCCAAAGAAATGTTCACCGGTTCTTCGCTTAATCCTAACTGAGCAAAGATCTTGGCAGGCGTTTCCACCAAAAAAGGCGCTAATAAAACCGCTGAAAACCTGATAACCTCAACCATTGTATACAAAACTGTTCCTAACCTCTCCCGGTTCCCTTGCTTATTCAGACTCCAAGGAGCAGCCTCATCTATATATTTATTGGCACGCCCGATTAATTGAAAAATTGCTGCCAGCGCATCAGAGACTTCTAGCATCTCCATGTGCTGCTGTACCGCCCTGAAAACTTGACTCGCTTCATTAATCAGTTCCTGGTCTAACGGTTCGTAAGGACCGGGAACAGGCACAACCCCACTAGAGAATTTCTCCACCATCGACAAGGTTCGATGGAGCAGATTCCCTAGATCATTAGCCAGATCCGTATTCACCCGCAAGACTAAAGCTTCTTCCGAATAAACTCCGTCAGACCCAAAGGGTACTTCTCTCAGTAGATAATATCTAATCGCATCTAACCCGTATTTTTCAACTAATACTACCGGATCAACCACATTCCCTTTGGATTTTGACATTTTCCCTCCTTCTAACACCAGCCAGCCATGGCCGAAAACCCGTTTGGGAAGGGGCAAATCAAGCGCCATTAGTATAATCGGCCAAATTATTGTATGAAAACGCACAATCTCCTTACCCACCAAATGGAGTTCCGCCGGCCAGAAACGCTTAAATAATCCGTTAATCTTAACTTCATCCGGATAACCTAAAGCCGTAATATAATTAGTTAAAGCATCCAGCCAAACATAAATCACGTGTTTCGAGTCGAAAGGAACGGTAATTCCCCAGGAAAAGGTAGTTCTGGAAACACAAAGATCTTCCAGGCCAGGGCGGAGAAAATTATTAACCATCTCATTCTTCCTGGAAACCGGTTGAATAAATTCTGGATGGGCTTCGATATACGCCATTAAGCGGTCAGCATATTTGGAAAGCCGAAAGAAATAACTCTCTTCCCGTACCTTTTCCACTTCTCGTCCGCAATCCGGACATTTTCCGTCTACTAACTGCCGTTCCAGCCAGAAGGCTTCGCAAGGCGTACAGTAAAGACCTTCATATTCGCTTTTGTAGATATCTCCCTGTTCATATAAACGTTGAAAAATCATCTGTACTCGTTTCTCATGTCTGGGTTCAGTAGTACGTATAAAATCATCATTACTAATTTTTAGTAATCTCCACAGCTCTTTGATATTGTCGACAATTTTGTCCACAAACTCCTGAGGAGTTTTGCCGGCGGTCTCCGCCCGCCGCTGAATTTTCTGTCCATGCTCATCAGTGCCAGTCAGAAAATAGACCTCCTCACCCATCTGCCGATGATAACGGGCTAAGGCATCCGCTACCACGGTAGTATAAGCATGACCAATATGTAGATTGTCACTGGGATAATAGATCGGAGTAGTAATATAAAATTTTCTCAAGATTGTCCCCTCCTTAATTTATTTTAAAAATCCTTCAATTTATCATTTAAAAACAAATCACTTACATCATTCCTGAATATAAATATAAAAAAACCCCTCCGCCCAAAGAATTACATCTTTGGGGGCGAGGATTTCCCGCGGTACCACCCCAATTCTCCCTCTTAAAGAGACTTAAGCGGACAGGTTAAAGACCCGACCTTACGCGCTAACGGGCGTACCCGGAACACTTACCGGAGAAGTTGGCATCTCTTTTAGCTAACAGCTCCGGGTCCATCTTCGTAAATCCTTTACCGGTCGGCTCCCACCATGCCCGACTCGCTGCTCGCTCAGGATTACTACTCTTACCCATCATCGCCTTTATTATTACAAATTTAGCGACAAGTGACAAGGGTATCCTTCAAGGTAATTATTTAATTCCTTAATATATTAATACCCGCTAAAAATGAGTTTGTCAAGTTTTAAGTAGGTTTTTTATTTTTTTCCAAATAAATAATTGCCACTATTGACTTACTCTGGAAAATAAGGTACAATTACCTTGTAATTGATTGTCGAATCTTATCGAAAAGGAGGGATTTTACTATGATGAAATCAACGGGTATCGTCCGTAAAGTAGACGAGTTAGGACGGGTTGTAATCCCCATTGAGTTAAGGCGTACCCTCCGGATAGAGGAAAAGGACGCTTTAGAAATTTATGTGGATGGGGAAAAGATTATCCTTAAGAAATACGAACCAGCTTGTATCTTTTGTGGGAATGCTGAAAATGTACAGAATTTTAGAGACAAAAACATTTGTAAAGATTGTTTAGATGCAATGAAGAGCGTTTCCTAAAGATCGTTCTTTTTTTACTATACATCCTTAACGCGATGATCATATGATAAAATATCGTTTTTATTAGGGAGTTAATCTCCCTTTTTTGTTTTATTAAGATAATACTGATAAAGTCCACTCCGCGAAAGCCCTTCTCTTTCAGCAACCTCACGAATAATAGAAGACGATTTTTCTCCTTCGCCCTTTCTCTTAATTACCTCCTGGTAGAAAGGCTGGTAATCTTTAACTTGGTTCACGATTAATTCTTGGCTTTTCCCTTCAAGCACTAATGTAAACTCACCTTTACTTTTCCTTACTTCCCATTCACTAACCGCTTCTTCTAACGTTCCCCGCCAAAATTCCTCATATACTTTAGTCATTTCTCGAGCGATTACTAAGCGCCTATCCTCCCCTAAATATGTTTTAAGATCGCTTAAGGTTTCGATTAACCGATGAGGCGCCTCATATACGACCATTGTCCGCTCTTCCCGCGCTAAACACTCCAAGCGCATTCTTTTCTCCTTCTTTTTCCGGGGAAGAAAACCTTCAAAGATAAAACGATCAGTAGGTAACCCAGAGGCCACTAACGCTAGCAAACAAGCAGAAGCTCCGGGAATGGGAACTACACGGATCCCCTTTTTAACGGCGCTTTGCACGATAACAGCGCCGGGGTCGGAAAGACCGGGGGTGCCGGCATCACTGACCAGCGCAATATTTTTCCCTTTCTCCAAAAGACTGAGAATTTTTTCTGCTTGTTCCTTTTCCTTCTCCCGATAATAACTAATAATTCGTTTATGGATAGAAAGATAAGAAAGTAGTTTCCGAGTATGGCGAGTATCCTCTGCCGCAATCATATCTACTCTATTTAAAACTTGAATTGCTCTCTCTGTTAAATCTCCCAGATTGCCCACGGGGGTAGCTACTAAAAAAAGACTCCCGGGTGTCCCGGGGTTCTCCTCAAAATTGTTCTCTTTCACAGTTACCCTCCTCCCATTTTAGCCACTAGTCCAAATCGACTCAATTCTTCTGTGAAAAGTCCTCCTGTTAGCCAGGATTTATCTTTCTTTCCGAATCATGAGGTTACAAAAGCACGGCGCAACAGCAAATTCGCTCAATAAAAAGCGCCGCCCTCATCACCCTTCCACCAACGCTCCTGCAAATAAATCAGGGCAAAAAACGGAAAATAGAAAAGCGTTGCTTTCAATGAACTCCATTGATGATAACGAATTAACCCCCAGTGAACAAAAAGCCACTCACCTACGGCATTAGCGCTAATCCAAAATAACCAATTAAGCCAAGACCAACGGGGAAAACGGCGATGTAAATAAATAGCAAAGCCACCCTGCGGTGGAGCGATCCCCAGATCTGACCAGAGACTAATCCCCCCGGTAGTTGGCCCTATATATTCCCATTGTTTATACATTACTCCGTAAATATCCGCTACCGTCCCTAAAAGCGCAGTAAAGACAAGCGCAGGGTATAAAGCTTTCCAATCTTTCCTGGAAATAATCAAAAAAAAGAGTAACCACAAACCTAAGCCAACAAGACGGTAAGGCAAAATACTCACTCCCATAATGAGGATGGTGACACTCACGCATTTACTGCGGTGGAAAGATCATGTAGCGCTCAGTTAAGAAATCTTCTTTTTTATCAGAGAGGGTATCCAAAAAAGAAAAGAACTGGGCGACCATTCTTTTTTGTTGGTAATTAAACCGCCCATTTCGCCACAAGAATGAATAAACTGATCCTTCTCCTTTATTCTGCCCCTCATTAACAAAACCAAAGAACCAAACTTCCCCATCAATTTTGAATAACCTTAAATCATCATAAATAAAATCAATATCATGCATCTTTTTCCAAGCTGAACCTTGCTTAGAAAAGATCTCCATCCGTGTCTTTTTATTTTTTGTTTTCGCATCATACTCCCGGAGTAAAAAGATAATCTCCAATTCTCCATTTCCGGTAAGATCCGCTAAATAAACACCACTTAAGGGGTTACCATCACCGATTGTTGGAAACCTTGGCCCGATCTCTTGCAAAGAAAAGCGGTCTTCTTTTTTTAACAGCCCAACACGGTATTCCGGCCAGCCCCATAGATCATCGTCTGATCTGATCAATAGCAAAGCTTCTTCCTGTCCATTTTTATCCAGATCATTAAGATGCCAATGATGAACCCGATAGGGAGTTAAATATTTAAAGATATAATCCTCAATTGGTCCCTGGAAATCTGCTCCCGGCAGTTGGTTAGCAAAAGGATTAATTTTATCATGAAACGTCTCAAATAAGAGATATTCATACCCGCTGGCGCTCCATACCGGTTCCTCAATATGATAATATTTTTCTTTATAACTTTTACTGCTTAAATACTCCTCTGTTGAACTCGAAAAAGGTCCGAACTCTTCGTAAACTCCCTGAGGAAATGAATTCCAGACTTTAGTTCTCACCCGTCCGGTTCCTTTATCTAATTCAGCAGTAACTACCCGGTAACTTAACACCCGCTGTTCATAGCATTCTAGAAATTGAAGATGCCAATTGGCATTAAAGGTCGCTGCCTCTTCCAAATAAAGACCATTATTATTTAGAATGGAAAGTTTAAGAGAGGGGAGTTCACGCCCATTTCCTAAAAAGGCTAGATGATTGAGACCATTCCCATGTAAAATATAGAGAGATTTATATAAATACCCTTCCTGATCACGAGCGCGACCATAAGCGGTAAAGGGCAACGGAACCAGCCGGTACTGACAACGTTCAAAATCCCAATCTGCCAGCGCAGCCAGGAGTAAAACTTTACTGGGACTATCCTCGGAAGGAAGCAGATAAGTAAAAACATACTCTTCATCTATATCTTCATCCAAAGCCGGAGTAGAATCCCACTCGAGCAAAGTGGCATTAGGTGGCAATAAAGAAACAATTGCTCGTTCCCCCGACGGAACCTCAGCAAATCTGTTTAAAGATCTTCCCCAACATAAAGAAGCATAATCGGCCTCGTCCTCCATCCCAAACAACCGCGGACGCCGCCTGGATCTGGCCATATTCACATAATCTCGACGTGAAATCTGGTAGGTTTTCCCCCCCTCATTTAGTTGGTTAGTTCTTAGATCCCAACTCCGACTTTTGATCTCTAAGATCGGATTACTACTCTTGCCATCAAGATAGTTAACTTCATGGATGACCAATTCACCCTCGTAATTCATAAATTGCAGATCATATTGCCCGCGAGCAGTAAATACCGGAAGATGACAATTATTCTTATATTTATACATGGTTAATTCAGCAAAGGCAGAACCCTCCGGTTGAAAAATCGTCCAGAATTCCAATACTCCGTCACCGTCTAGATCATCAATCTGTAGGATACGATAAGAATACCCCGTATCCCCAAACCCAACTTTTCCTTTTGTTTTTTTCTCTCCTCTTCCCAGGTTAAAATTAAAAAGTTGTGTATATCTACCGTCAATCAAATCAAGCATCAATAGACCATAATTTTCTTGGAGGGAATAAAGGATTAAATATTCCACATCAGGATCGGCATCAAATTCAGCTCGCGCTACACATTGAATTATATTAGCGCCTAACGGTAGATAATTAAGAAGATCACTATTGGCGGCAACTGTGAATGGTATAAAAATAATAATTAAAAATAAAGCAATATAAAAAAATAAAAACCCTCTAGTACGTCCCATTTAAATATCCCTCCCCTTTTCTGATTAATTCCACAAATTTTCAGAACTTCCTTTTTAGAACTGGCATTTCATACCCTAAAATACCAACAAACTCTATTAAGGAAAGATTAGTAAATGGCCGCCTCTTTAGTTGTAATATAATCCATAACTTCACCTTCAGTTAACAACCACTTTACGCATTTTTGATATCCTCTAATAATTCTTTACCATTTTCAAAATTAAATATTGATACTTTATAAGATGAAAGCAACTAATTTTCTTGTTCATACTGGTTTGAGTCGCT
>DHOO01000143.1:18554-24252 GCA_002409975.1 Firmicutes bacterium UBA5388 | reverse complement strand
CAACTAGGGCTATTTTCTGGGTAGGGTAAAAATTAAGAGAACCCTAACGGTCCCCTTAAATGATCTCTATCTTATGAAAGACCTTTTTGCCTTTTTGTAAAGTAAAGCCCCCATCTTTGTAGTCTCTGGGATCGATTACCTTTCCAACCTCGGTTACCGTTTCCTGATCTAAATACAGTCCCCGTTGATCAACCATCCGTCTTGCCTCCTTTTTGGAAGAGACCAGTCCGGTAAGGACCAGCAGTTCAAGCAGGGGAATCCCTTCGGGGTAATCTGTGCTTTTAATCCTGGTCACCGGTAAAGCGCCACCGCTTCCTTCCCCGGAACCAAAAAGGCTTTTCGCCGTTTTTTCTGCTTTGAGGGCTTCTGCCTCACCATGGGCTAATTTAGTTGCTTCGAAAGCTAGTATTTTCTTCGCTTCATTGATCTCCCGATCGCGAAGTGAACCTAACCTGCTAATCTCATCCATCGGCAAAAAAGTAAAGTAAGCAAGGAAACGTTCCACATCGTCATCGTGGGTATTCCGCCAGTACTGGTAAAATTCAAAGGGCTTAGTTTTTTCCGGATCCAACCACACAGAACCGGATTCAGTTTTCCCCATCTTCTTTCCGCTTGCGGTCATTAGTAACGGCCAGGTTAAACCAAAAGCCGGTTTTCCTTCTAAACGGCGAATCAGATCGGTTCCGGCCAGGATATTAGACCATTGGTCATCGCCACCCATCTGCAAAGTACAACCATATTTCCGATTAAGAACTAAAAAATCGTAAGCTTGTAACAGCATATAGTTAAACTCAATAAACGAGAGCCCCCGTTCCATTCGGGAACGGAAACACTCTGCAGTTAACATTCTGTTCACCGAGAACTGAGAACCTATCTCACGGAGAAAGTCAATATAGTTTAAGGACAAAATCCAATCGGCGTTATTAACCAGTAAAGCCTGGGCATTAGCAAAATCCATGTATTTAGAAAGTTGCCCTTTAATCCCGGCAACATTCTTCGTAATTTCCTCCACCGAGAGCATCTTCCGCAGCTCAGTACGTCCGCTCGGATCACCAATCATCACCGTCCCTCCTCCTACGAGAGCAACCGGGCGATGTCCGGCTCTTTGCAGATGGGCTAAAGCCATTATCCCCATTAAATGTCCCACATGTAAGCTATCAGCGGTCGGATCAAATCCTACATAAGCCAATACCATTTGCTCACCTAAAACCTTCCGCAGTTCCTCCTCGTGGGTAACCTGCTTAAAGAAACCTCTTTCCTTAAAAAGATCAAAAGCATTGTCCATCATTCATTACCTCCCAAAATTGTAAAAACCCCTCGTCCACAAAGAAAGGGACGAGGGGTTGCTCGCGGTACCACCCTAATAGCCATCTTAGTTCAATCAATGGCCACTCAAATCAATTAACGGTTTAGCCGGAGAACTCTACTTCCGCCATGTCGTTCACGATAGCCACCACCCGTACACGTAGTAACGGCGCCAAAAATCAGAGCCAGATTGACAAGTCCCAGAGGTAATTTATAAGTAGTCCCCCACCCCAGCAGGCTGGGACACATGAAAGAATGAAAATCAAAGCTATTTGGGACTGGCAAAGGCTGTCATTCAACACGAACGACGAGATGTATTTCCCAAAGGCGAGTTCAAGCTTCCTCTCCCGGGGGTAACTTCGGAAAAGGCCGGACCAGTTCACACCAGACCACTGGTTCTCTTATACCAAAACCAATTTCCTACTTCTCCCGTTCATTGAGTTTAGATGATAAATTTAGGTTATAATATCATGCTCTTAATGGTTTGTCAATTACAATTCGCCTGTTGACAATGGATAATATTCATCTCTTTATACTCGGTTTTAGCTTCACAAACTTGGTTTTTACCTCCTTTTTTGGCAAGGGCATTTGCCTTTTCCGCTTTAAGCAGAAGCTCTTCCATGGCGCCTCCATCGTCTGGATAACTAGCCATCCCTACCGAAATCGTAATCGGATAAGGCCAAATCTTAGTGGTATCCTCCACCACAGAACGCAAACGTTCGCCGATTCGAAAAGCTTCTTTCCGATCTGCGCCTGGAAGTAAAACCAAAAACTCATCGCCAGAAAACCAACGGGCTAAAAAATCTCCCCGCCGTAATTGACTAGCAAGAATTTCTGCTAAATTCCTAATCATTAGATTACCCTTTTGATAGCTAAGGTTATTATATTGTTTTAGATTATCCCCATCAATAAATAAAATACTAAAAGGTTGCTGTTCCTCTAATGACTGACTGAGTTTTTGATCGAGAACCGACTTGGCTGCCCGGTGGTTTGGTAAGCCCGATATATCATCACTCATAGCTAGATCTTGGGCCTGGTGCAGCAAGCCATAACTTTGGCAGATATGTTCTGCCAGGTTGGAAAGGAGTTGTTTCACCGCCATTGAAAGCTCTCCCTTTTTCTCTAGCTGGTATGAAGTAATTTGTTTACAAAAAATCAAACGTAGTAAAAACGAAGGGTCTTTCTCTTTCTGTCCATAGTTCATAACTGAGACTCTAATGCTTAGTTGATTACTTTCTTCTTGCTTTAAATGCTGATAAAATTTTTGCGTAAAGAGGTTTGTCAGGTTTTGTGCTTCCTCCGATGTTTTTTGAGGGTAAATCAGTACAAAGTCGTTATCGCCAATCCTTAAAGGAATCGTAGGTAAAGCGGAGTCTTCTTCCTTAAATTTATCTTTAATCGCTTCAAATGAAGGACTTAAAAACTTTAAATATTTTTCTAAAGAGACTTGTTTGTTTGGAGCTTTAAATTTCTCTAAATAAATAAAGACAATAGTTCCCCAGTCGCCAATTTGGTCAGTATTTATTGCTTTTATCAACCCAAAAAGATTCAAAAACCCAGTTAGAGAATCTATACAAAAATTTTGGGTTAACACTATAAGTACCATCCTCCCTTACTGTGAATTCGTTCACGCTGGCTACCGCCCGCGCGCAGTGAAATGTGAAAATCAAAACCAGGTGAAGCGACAAACCCCTAAAACATTTTCTAAAAAAATTAACAAAAAACCGGCGTAAAAATATAGTGATATAATATTTACTTAGCCTTAGAACAAAACGAACTTAATATTAACATAATTTTACCACTGCTTAGAGAATTGTCAAGAAAAAAAGGTGTTTAATCCTTAATTATGTAATTTTAGGATATTAAGTTTTCCAGTGCTTATTTTATCAATAGTAATTGCATAATTATTTTAAGACATCCATTTAACAGTTTGTTAGTATAATTTTTACACTAGTAACAAGTAACAAGAGTGCATCTTAAGTAACTATGCAATTTTCGACATTGTAATTATAGTAAAATAGTGATTTAATGTAAAAGGTAATATTCTAAACAAAGGTGTGAAAATCTTGATGCAAAATCCGATCAACAATTTTAGAAATGTGGCCATTATCGCCCATGTTGATCATGGCAAAACTACTCTTGTGGATGGTCTACTCCGTCAATCGGGAATCTTCAGAGAGAACGAACGCTTGGTGGATCGTGTTTTAGACAGCAATGAGTTAGAACGGGAACGAGGAATCACCATTCTTTCTAAAAACACCGCCGTCCGTTACGGCAATCTTAAGATAAATGTGGTCGATACTCCGGGACATGCTGATTTTGGTGGTGAAGTAGAGCGCGTGCTTAAAATGGTTGATGGCGCTTTACTCCTAGTCGATGCCTTTGAAGGACCAATGGCGCAAACAAAGTTTGTGCTTAGAAAAGCATTGGAGGTCGGGCTAAGAATAATTGTGGTCATCAATAAGATCGACCGCCCCGATGCCAGACCAGATGAAGTTTTGAATGAAGTTTTTGATCTTTTTGTCGAATTGGAAGCTAAAAGTTGGCAACTGGACTTCCCTATAATCTATACTTCCGCGCGTCAGGGGATTGCCACCATGGATCCGATGAAACCAGGAAAAGATATGGAACCCTTGTTTGAACTGGTTAAAAATGAGATCCCTGCGCCCACCGGAAAACCCGAACTTCCCCTCCAATTGCAGATTGTTACTTTAGATTATGATGATTATGTCGGAAGGGTTGGTATTGGTCGCATCAGTAATGGCTCGATCGAAGCCGGACAAGTCATCAATCTATGCAAAAGAGATGGCTCCTTAGAAGAGATTAAAATCGGTAAACTCTGGGTATACGAGGGTTTAAAAAGGCAAGAGGTTCAAACCGCCTCTACTGGGGAAATCGTATCCCTCTCCGGACTAGGAAAAGTTAATATTGGTGAAACAGTTTGCTGTTTAGAAGATCCTCTTCCCCTACCCTTGCTTACTATTGATGAACCGACTTTGACCATGACTTTTATGGTTAATGATAGTCCTTTTGCCGGACGAGAAGGAAAATACGTTACTTCCAGACATTTACGCGACCGTCTCTGGAAAGAAGCCGAAACCAATGTTAGCCTTCGAGTCGAAGAAACTGCTTCTCCCGATGCTTTTCAAGTTTCTGGGAGAGGTGAATTACACCTTTCTATTTTAATTGAAACCATGCGCAGAGAGGGTTACGAGCTACAAATCTCCAAACCCGAACCGATCACCAAAATGATCGATCACCAAATTCACGAACCTTATGAGCGGCTTTTTATTCTTGTCCCAGAGGCCTTCTCTGGTCAAGTGATCGAGAATCTTGGTCGGCGTCGCGCTGAATTAGTGGATATGCAGCTCTCCGGCGGCAATGTAAAGATGGAGTTTCTAATCCCTGCTCGCGGTCTGATTGGTTTTCGCTCAGAGTTCCTTACTGATACTAGAGGGGAAGGGGTTATGCATCACCTTTTTGATTCCTATGGCCTCTGGAAAGATGGGATTGAGAATCACCGCCGAGGAGCATTGGTAGCTTTTGAAAATGGAGAAGCCACCGGCTACGGGATTCATAATGTGGAAGACAGAGGCACGCTTTTTGTCAGTCCTGGGGAGAAAGTTTATACAGGAATGATCGTAGGAATCCATGCTAAAGAAGACGATCTTGATGTTAATGTTTGCAAGAAAAAACACCTCACTAATATGAGATCTAGCACAGCCGATGAGGCAATTCGACTGACTCCTCCGTTAATCTTCAGCCTGGAACAAGCAATGGAATTTATTGATGATGATGAATTAGTTGAAATAACACCCTCCGCGATCCGGATGCGCAAAAAACTCCTTGAGCGAAGCGCCCGCGCCCGTTTAAAAAAGAAAAGCGAAAACTTGGTATGAATAATTGCTAACTAAAAAGCCGCTCTAACGAAGCGGCTTTTTTATCATAAAGGTAAATTGATCTGCTTTTTTTTTGCTTCTCTATATAACCCGATTTTATTCCCGATCACTTGCACCACTTCTGCCCCAGTCTGGGTTGCGATCTCCTGAGCAATATCATCGGGATCCGCCACTTGATTATTTAACACCGTAATCTTAATTAATTCCCTTGCTTCTAATACTTCATCCAATTGTTTGAGCAGGTTTTCTGTAATTCCTCCCTTACCCACTTGAAAGACCGGGGTCATCGTATTTAGCATTCCCCGCAAGAATGACTTTTGTTTTCCTGTTAACATCTCATCCCTCCTCCTACTTTTAATTACTCCCAACACCGACTAGCGTTTACCCCCGAGTATATAATTTCCATTTCCTGCATATACTATTTATTACAAACAATAATATAACAACTAGATAGTCGTGCACGCTAGTGCTTTAATCAAAGTCGGGTGAATCAA
>DHOO01000143.1:17932-18289 GCA_002409975.1 Firmicutes bacterium UBA5388 | reverse complement strand
GCGAGATGTATTTTCTAGGTAGGTGAAATCAGATGATTCGTCCTGTAAAGACCAGGGGCTCTCAAGTTTTTACACGCCAGGAACTTCATGTCCTCCAATCTTCTTTGGAGGAGCAAGCAAAACTTCATCGCGTTCCTAAAACTCAACTTTCACCACCGCAAAAGCCCAGAAGATCTGTGCCCGCAATTATCGAACCCGCAAACACCGATCATGATTATCATAAAAGACCAAAAAAACAGCAAATACTATCAATCCACAACTTAAAAACATCTAACCAGACAAATAAAAAATTTGATTTTTATTTTTAGCTAGCAATAAGCTACTACTAAGCTTTTGCGTTGTATCCTTTTTAAAAGG
>DHOO01000143.1:3040-17729 GCA_002409975.1 Firmicutes bacterium UBA5388 | reverse complement strand
TATTAGGCTATCAATATATTGTATTGGGATAATTAAATCAAAAGACAACGCAAAAAGCCCTACTTTACTCCATATACTTATAAGTATCCCCAGTCCCTTCCGGGCGAAAAGATTGATACGGATCCTCTAAGTTTTCAGGCCCAGAGCCTGAAGACCACTTCTCACTCTTGTATCCGGAAAAAAAGATTAGGCTGGAAAGAGGGGTTACCACTAGCAGGAGGATAAGTCCAATATTACCCACTATTTTTATCTGATCCCAAGTAAGTCGTAAGTTTTCTAAAAAAGAAAGACTGTTAAGGATCGTAATCAAGATTATTCCTAAAAAAATTAGAAAAATAAAAAGGGTCTGGCTCGAATACCATGCCCAACTTCTCCTCGCCACCAAGCCAATTCCAGTTATCAATATCCAACACACTAAAGGGAGATAGAAGATAATGATTAAAGCAGGCATTAAGTTAAAAAGAGAACCCGCCCATTCCCGAGCATAGATATAAACCAAAAGAGGAATGGAAATGCCTAAAACTCCAAGTAAAATCAAGACAAAACCAATAGTAAACAGAAGAATTTTCTTCAAAAGATCACCCTCCACCACTAACACGCCTCCGTAAAGAGGAGGACTTTCTTTTCTAATTCTCCCTTTTCCGGAAAGATCCTTTTTAAGAAGAATATAACCCATTTATTACCATCCAATTTTTGAAAAGCATAACTTTCCGTTTTTCATTTTCATAAATTAGATCCGGATCGTAAATAATACCTTTAAAGCTTACAAGGAGGAATATAATGAAAACACTGCTAGAGAAATCTTTAGTCTTAGGCTTAGGGACACTCTCATTAACCAGAGAAAAGGCAGAAAAATTTCTTAAAGAATTAGAAGAAAGAGGAGAGGTAACTACCACCGAAGCAAAAAAACTTCTTGGTGATTTAATGGAAAAAGGCGAACAGGAAAAAGCAGCTCTTAAAGAGACGATCCAACACCAGATCGGAGAAGTAATGAAAACCCTAGGATACATCAGAAAGGAAGAATATCACACCTTAGAGCAAAGGGTCAACGAATTGGAGGCTCGTTTGGGCAACCCTACAGAGTAATAACGTGAGACCTTTCTTTTTAAAAAGATATAAGCATCTCAAACGTTTTAAAGAGATCTTACAGATCATCTCGAAAGAAGGGCTAGGTTATACCTTTGATCATCTAGGTATTACCAAAAGATCAGGACAAGCCCGACACAGGAAGAAACCTGGCAAAAATCATGACTTAATACCAGCAGCCAGTAGAATAAGAGCTGTCCTTGAGCAATTAGGACCCGCGTTCATTAAATTAGGTCAAATTCTAAGCACCAGAGCAGATCTTCTTCCTCCGTCTTACTTAAAGGAGCTGGAATTATTACAGGATAGAGTCCCACCCATTGATTTTAAGAAGATTAAAAAGGTAATCGAAGAAGAGCTTAATAAACCCCTTGATCAGGTCTTTTCCAAGATCAATAGCGTCCCTCTGGCCTCAGCCTCGATTGGACAAGTTCATAAAGCCAATTTATTAAACGGCGAACAAGTAATAATTAAAGTTCAAAAACCGGGAATCGCGAACATAATCGAAACCGATTTGGAAATCATCGCCGATCTCGCCCAGCTCCTGGAAGAAAAAACCGAGCGGGGAAAGTTCTATAAATTGCGTCGTTTTACTGAAGAATTCACCAAAACTCTCCGCGAAGAATTGGACTACACCTTTGAAGCCGAGAATGCCGAACGATTGTGGAAAAACTTTCAAGGTGATAATACGATCTCAATCCCAAAAGTTTATCGGGAATATAGTTCCCAGCGGGTTTTGGTTCAGGAATATAAAGAAGGTATAAAAATCTCCGAAGGATTCATCCGGGAAAAACCAGCGTTCACCAAAGAAAAAGTTGCCGCCAGACTGGTTCAAGCGATCTGCCAGCAAATCCTCAGCGATGGATTTTTTCATGCCGACTTACATCCTGGTAATATCGCCGTTGGAGAAAAAGATACTATTATTTTTATGGATTTTGGGATGATGGGGCGTCTTGACGATCAGACCAAGGAGTCCCTTACCAACCTATTACTTGATTTAATGAACAAAGATATCGACGGGATTATCCTATCTTTGTCTGAAATAAACTGTATCCCTAGTGACGTAAACAAATCAAAATTGCGTCGAGACCTGTATTCAATTCTAGATAAATACTATCATAAGCAGCTTTTCAGTATAAAGTTAAAAGTTCTCCTCGGAGAAATCTTGTCCCTTGCTTATACTTACCAACTTATCTTCCCCGAAGAACTAATGCTTACGACCCGGACTCTCATTTTACTGGAAAGTATTGTGGAACGTCTTAACCCGGAAATAAGTTTTATTGAGCTCATGAGGCCCGTTACGGAAAATTTACTATCAGAAAAAATTTCTCCCTCACGCTTGTGGAAAACTCTCTCAAAACAACTTTCCACGCTATACCGACTCACCCTTCGCTTTCCAAAACGCTTAGAGCTTTTACTGCAAAAAGCCGAAGAAGGTAATTTCCGCCTTATCCTCGAACATTCGGATTTTTCTAAATTAATATATCGTTTCACTACGGTAGGAAATAGACTGGCCTTTAGTCTTATTGTCTCTTCGATTATCGTTGGTTCTTCATTAATTGCGCAAAAAACCGAATCCGTTTTCTTATGGCGTTTTCATTTAGCCGAGATGGGTTTTATGATCGCTGTTTTAATGGGATTATGGCTCCTGGTTTCTATTATTCGTTCGGGAAGAATTTGATCATACTTTAAGGAATTATATAATTGATTATTTAAGATTTAAGCGCAAGGAAACTCCTTTATGCTTATCGAAACGTCTGGCTTTGATTCCCTCACTTAAATACTTGATCGTTTTTATAACCCATCAGGAAAAGCTCAGAGATCGCAGTCTGATTATTCGTTCCAGGGTAGACTTCCAAGATAGATAGTCGTATCCGATATGTTTTATTAAAAGACTGTCCTAAATCAGCCACAATCGACAAAAACGGGGCAAAGGCCATTTGGTTAAAATCGCTGAATTGTTTATCCTCAAGCTCTACAATCTCCTCAATGTACCTTTTTTTAGCGCGGTCTTCAAAAAAATCAAACTCATCCTGTTCGATTTCAATTTTTAACCGTTTAATCCTGTTAAAAGAATAATAAGTATGTTCATTTCTCGGTAAGCCATTAATAATTCCCACCGCTTGAAGGCAGAAATCCTTTAACTTAACCTCTACCCATTCCCCGCCTCCATTTCCTTCCTTCCCTCCAACCCAGGCCGTATTAAAATCCTCATCCATCAGTTTGCTTACTGTATAATCTTTAAGCGTTGGAGAAGACTGGAGGCTAATGATATGATCTCTTTTTACTTGATAAGCGGTTACAAACTCCGTTAACAGGTTAGCTGAGTTATTATACAAAATCTTTAATTCATAGAGATCTTGTAGATTAAAATCCTCAGCTTCATAAATAAACAACCCTCCGTAACCATAAAACTCGGGGAAACTAAGACTTTTAATAATGGCGCCTTCTTCTATATTCTTTCGCGCATCAACCACAATTTTAAAATTTCTAATAATATCATTTCCCCAACCCCCTGCCGGAATAAAACAATAGGTAAACAGGCGATCCGAATACAGAGGGAAAAAAGTAGCAACTGAATCCATATCTAATAATGAATTTCTTACTGTGTATTGAACAATCAACTTTTTTCTGGAGTTGGCGGGAAACTTCGCCTCCGTCACATACCACTTACGAAGAACATCTCTTTTTCTGCCATCACTAATTACGATCTGTGGCTTGACATCGGTATACTCCTTCACCTCTAATTTACCTTTTTCATCAGTAATCTGGTAATAAGGAAAACTCTCCTTTTGCCAAGCAATACCATAGATCTCCGAATCTTTTAGAAAATCTACAGGAAAACCCAGTGTTACCTTTCCTTCTAATCCTGGATTTACGATTTCATAATACCCATAAACATGAGTAAAATCCCCATCCAAGGTGATATGGAGCATTTCACGATCAATTATAATCTCCTTTTTTTGCATAAGTGTTAAATTTCCGGTTTTAATGACCGCTGATTCATCAATCGGACTCTCATTAGCAAAACAAAAGAAAGAAGTGAACGCTAAGAAGATAACTAAAAGAACCATCAATCTATGCTTTTTCATCAAATTCTACCCCCTCGCTGGCCTCATCTTCTAACACGTTCTCACCAATTAATTCGCCACCGTACTTAATTTACCTATTTTATTTAAAATAATCTACTCCTGCTTCAAAGATCCTTACATCCATTTCCCCCGGAACATTTTTCATGAGGTGACAACCGCTCCGTTCCGCATGTCCCATCTTACCAAAGATTCTCCCATCCGAACTGGTCAGACCTTCAATCGCCCCGAACGAGCCGCTTGGATTAAAGAAGGGATCATAAGTAGGATTACCTTCTAAATCCACATACTGTGTAGCAAGCTGACCTGAAGCCGCCAGTGCTTGATACTCTTCTTCCCTGATCACTAATCGCCCCTCACCATTAGAATAAACCGTACTAAATATTTCCCCAGATTTTGCCTGGCTAAGCCAAGGGGAAAGGGTAGAAAGCACTTTAATCCGAACTATGCGTGAGACATAGTGGCCAACAGCGTTAACTGTAAGCACTGGCGCTGTTTCCTTTAATTTTCTAATCTCACCATAAGGCACTAGCCCTAGTTTAACTAGTATTTGAAAACCATTGTCTATTCCCAGAATTAAACCATCTCTCTCGGTAAGTAGTCTCATCACCGCCTCTTTTAATAGAGGATGTTGGAACATAGAGACAACTAGTTTACCGGCGCCTTCGGGTTCATTGCCGGCGCTCATTCCTCCAGGCAATACTAGGATCTGCGCCAAACTAATCTGTTTAGCAATAGCTGCCAGTGAGTCTTTTATATCCTGCGGTTTTAGATTTTTAAAGATAAAAGTTTCTACCTCACCCCCGGCTCTAACAAAAGCTTGCTCCGTCTCATACTCGCCACTAGTTCCCGGAAAGATTGGCATGAAGATCTTTGGTCTGGCCACCGAAAGACCAGCCTTGACTTTTTTCCCTTCCCGCAAAGGTAGTGGTTGAATCGATTCTGTCTGTGGCGCGCTTTTAGTAGGAAATACTTCTTCCAACGGTTCTTCCCACTTATCCTTAGCTATACTTAGCGGAATCTCCACCCCATTGATCTTAATCACGGGCTCTCTTTCTGTCTTTCCTAGCAGTTGATAATTTACCCCCTTAAAGAGGGTAGCAACTTCTTCATCTCCGGGCGCCTCCAGAAGGATAGAGCCATAGGCGAGCGCAAACAACTTCTTCTCCGGTATCTCCTCCTGAAAAGTAAAACCAATCCCATTCCCAAAACACATCTTACTAACAGCGGCGGCAATCCCTCCTTCCCGAAGAGATGAAGCCGCCAGTATTTTCCCCCGGCGATTCAACTCAGACACCAATTGCAGCTGAAACATCCAGTCCTCCAAAGCCAGAAGTTCATATTGGTCCTTAACTGCCGGTAAAAGCACCACTTGGCTTCCTACCGCTTTAAACTCGGGCGAGAGCACTTGATTAACATCAATCGTCTTAACGGCAAAAGCCACCAGCGTAGGAGGGACAGACATCTCCTTAAAACTACCGGACATACTGTCTTTACCACCAACAGCCGGCGCCCCCAGTTTCTTTTGAATGTAATAGGCGCCCAGTAAAGCAGCAAGAGGTTTACCCCATTTTTCCCGATCCTCCCCTAGCTTCTCAAAGTATTCTTGGAAGGTTAACCGAATACCACGGTAATCCCCTCCGGAAGCCACTACCTTAGTAATCGCCTCCACCACTGCGTAAAAGGCGCCATGAAAAGGGCTCCACTTTCCGATAACCGGGTTGTAGCCAAAAGACATAATAGTGCCGGTGGAAGTCTCTCCCTCTAAAACAGGGATCTTGGCCACCATACTCTCTGCCGGCGTCACCTGGTATTTACCACCTAAAGGCATCAACACCGTACCCGCTCCCACTGTGCTGTCAAAGCGTTCACCCAATCCCCGCTGGCTACAAACATTAAGCCGCTGCAAATTTTGGAGCCAGGCTGTTTTAAGATCAGAAAAAGAAACTTCTTTCTCCGGGAAAGACTGGGTAAAAATACTCTTCCGTCGTGATGGAGAAACTACGAGTGCTTTAGTTTTTTGTCTCACCCCGCTCGTATCCAAAAATTCTCTACTCAGATCGACAATTGTCTGTCCTTGCCAGCTCATCTTTAATCTTTTATCCGCCGTTACCGTCGCTACCTTAGTAGCTTCTAAGCCTTCGTCCGCAGCGGCTTCAATAAAAGCTTCGAGATCAGCAGGGGCAAGCACCACAGCCATCCGTTCCTGTGATTCAGAAATAGCCAGTTCTGTTCCGTTTAGCCCTTGATATTTAACCGGAACCGCATCCAGATTAATCTCCAAACCATCGGCTAATTCACCAATAGCGACCGCAACCCCACCTGCTCCAAAATCATTGCATTTTTTGATCATCCGACTAACTTCGGTCTTCCTGAACAAGCGCTGGATTTTCCCTTCAATCAATGGATTCCCCTTTTGGACCTGAGAACCACAGGTATAAAGCGACTCTTCAGTATGCTCTTTAGAAGAGCCGGTAGCGGCGCCACAACCATCACGACCGGTCCGCCCTCCCAGTAAAATAATCCCATCCCCCACTTGTGGTTTTTCCCGTCGGACGTTCTTGGCGGGAGCGGCTCCAATGACCGCCCCTAACTCCATTCTTTTAGTAGTAAAGTCTTGATCATAGATCTCTCTTACCTGGCCTGCCGGTAACCCAATCTGATTACCATAAGAACTATAACCGGCCGCCGCCCCTAAAGTAATCTTTCTTTGTGGGAGTTTTCCGGGTAAAGTGTCTTCGATCTTCATGCGCGGATCACCACACCCCGTGATGCGCATTGCTTGATAGACATAAGAACGCCCAGAGAGAGGGTCACGGATGGCGCCCCCCAGACAAGTGGCGGCTCCTCCAAAGGGTTCGATTTCAGTAGGATGGTTATGCGTTTCGTTCTTAAACATGACCAGCCAGTCCTGATCTTCCCCCTCTACCTCCACAGTCACCCGGATACTACAAGCGTTGATCTCCTCCGATTCCTCAAGATCTGCCAATAAACCTTGCTTTTTTAACTCTTTCATGGCGATCGTCGCCACATCCATCAGACAGATCTTTTTATCTATTCTCCCTTGAGCTCCGTAAACTTCCCGACGCGCGTTCAGATAAGCTTGATACGCTTCTTTAAGAACTGGGGAATATTCCCCTTCTTCAATCTCTACTTCTTCGATCTCAGTCATAAAAGTAGTATGGCGGCAATGATCCGACCAATAGGTGTCAAGAACCCTTATTTCGGTAAGTGATGGATCTCTATTTTCTTGGTCCCGGAAATACTGCTGGCAAAAGAGCAGATCCTCAAAGGACATAGCCAGACCAAGACTCTCGCGTAAAACTCCCACTGCTGCTCGGTCCATCTTAATAAAATTGGAAACCACCTCAATTTTAGTGGAAGTCTCTACTGCTTGTTGGAGCGAGCATGGTTTCTTCAACTCTGCTTCTTTTCGTTCTAAAGGATTTATGTAATACTCTTTAATCTTCTGGAATTCTCCGTCCGTGATCGCCCCAGACAGCAACAGCAGTTTAGCTGTTTTCACCACTGGAAATAAATCAGGGTCCAGTACCCGTAGACACTGCACTGCCGAATCTGCCCGCTGATCATATTGTCCTGGCAAATACTCCATAGCCAACACCAGCCAATCGGCCTCCATTGTTAACTCTTCATCATAAACCAGCTCCAGCGGAGGTTCACAAAAAATTAAGGAGCGCGCTTTCTCGTATACTTCCTGAGAGATCCCTTCGAGATCATACCGATTAATAACCCTAACCTGTTTTAAGCCGGAAACCCCTAAAATGTTTTTCATCTCCTGTAGCAACCCTTGGGCTTCAAGATCATAGCCCTTTTTCTTTTCAGTAAAGATCCGATATATCTGTTGGCTCACTTCAATTCCCCTTTCCCATCGTTTCTCCGGCGCCTTCAAAGAGACACGATTAGACCACACGATCCAATAATTATGCTCAACCCTGCTTAGAATATAGCCCTAGTTGATTCACCGGGCGTGAACAACCAATAAAAGTAGCCTTCGACGCTTGTCGACTCACCCGGCTTAGATTTTCATCACTTCATGTGTGCGGGCGGTAGCCGGCATGAGCGACTGCTTAGCAACTACGATATTACCTATTATAATACGAGACTTGAGGTAAGTAAATTTAATAATACCTAGTACATTACATTGTTCATTGCATCTTCGTTAAATCTCTTTATATATTCTCTGTTTTACTGCTATAATATGAGTATTAATTACTTTTTGGCGGCATCAATCGTCATGGCAAACGGTTGAACCTCCAATTTCAAATATTAAACCTCTTAGTTAATTTAAATACTTGATTTTAAAGGAGGATCCTTCTCTTGGAGGCACTATTAGCTTCGTTTAAAGATTTTACCCTGGGCAACGCCATCATGTTTCTGATCGGTGGAGTTCTAATCTATCTAGCGATCAAAAAAGATTACGAACCAATGTTGCTTTTACCCATAGGTTTCGGTGCAATTTTGGCTAATATCCCTTCCTCCTCTGCCATTGGTGAACACGGTTTTCTTACTATCTTGTATAACGCGGGCATCGCTACCGAACTTTTCCCTATTCTTATTTTTATCGCCATCGGGGCCATGATTGATTTTGGTCCCTTATTACAGCAACCATTTATGCTTTTTTTTGGGGCTGCGGCCCAACTTGGAATTTTCATCACGACAATCTTTGCTCGCGCTTTAGGATTTACCCTCAAAGAAGCTGTTTCTATTGGAATCATTGGGGCAGCGGACGGTCCTACCTCAATTTATGTAGCCAACCTTTTTGCCGGCAACCTCATTGGTCCCATTACGGTAGCGGCTTATTCTTATATGTCGTTAGTTCCATTGATTCAACCTCCTGTCATTAAAGCCTTAACCACCCCAGAAGAACGGAAAATTAGCATGGATTTAACCCTCTGTAAGGTCTCTAAAACGACTCGAATTCTTTTCCCCATATTTGTAACTGCCATTGCCGGTCTGCTCGCCCCGATGAGCGTTTCTTTGATTGGTTCGCTCATGTTTGGTAATTTAATTAGAGAATGTGGTGTTTTGGACAAGCTCTCTCAAGCAGCCCAAAATGAACTATCTAACCTGGTTACTCTATTATTAGGTATTACCATTGGGTCCACCATGATCGCAGAACATTTTTTAACTATTAAAACACTGCTCATCCTTGGGATGGGCTTATTCGCCTTTGTCTTTGATACTGCCGGCGGAGTATTGTTTGCTAAATTGCTTAACTTGTTCTTGCCCCATAAGATTAACCCCATGATTGGCGCCGCCGGTATTTCAGCCTTTCCAATGTCAGCAAGGGTTATTCAGAAAATGGCGCAAAAAGAAAGCCCGGGGAATTTCATTTTGATGCAAGCGGTTGGAGCTAACGTAGCTGGTCAAGTTGGTTCCATTCTAGCGGGCGGAGTTCTTATTTACCTTGTAAGTAAGATGACGCTTTAACTTAAAAGGAGGTTCCATCATGCAAGACACTTTATTAATCACTTTTAAAATTATGCTCCAAAGCCTGGGGATAACTTTTATCGCCATGATTGTTTTTTATGCCTTAATCAAAGTTTTAGTCACCTGTTTTCCAGAAGATAATTAAGTTTAAATGGATGAAATTCTGTTTTTGTGGTAAAGCTATTTACAGATCATTGCGAAAAACAGCGTAACAAGCTAACTACCACCGAAAACTCGCTCCATTTACTTATTGATTAATCTGAGATTGCCAATTCGCAAAAAAATGGTTTTTACGCTTGTTGCTTTTTTTAGATTCGGGGAGTATGCTAATCATAGACGGAGGAAGTTGGATCATAAAGGGGGGATTTATCCATTTTAGTACTTTTCATCTGAGGTAGCCTTAAGAATTATTGTGAGATCCAATTTTAATTAAAAAATTTGGGAGATGAAACCATGAGGAGGCTACCTCCTAACAAACGGGATACTGCCAAAACATTATTGGCGGATACCCCCGAAAATTGTTCAGCGCTTTTCCTATTTAACCTCGATACAAGTGTGGTCATTGTTGATAATGAGCATACTCCTAAGTTCCTAGCCATCACATATCCTGATACCTCTCCTGCCTTGTATTTTCTCTACGGTCAATCCGACCAGCTCATAATGGTAAAACGTTTTCTAAAGCAATTAAAACTACCCGCGGACTTGGTAGTTCCTCATACCTTGTTTCCTGCTATTAACCGTTACTGGGCGATCAGGTTTGCCATCCCGGTACTGTTATTGTCTGCTTCGGAAGAAGGTTGGACCCCTAAAGCTTCTCAAGATTTTCGGGTCCGGTTATTAAAACCTGATGATGCTGAGATTTTAAAAAAAGCTTTTTCTTCTGAAGACTGGTTGTGGGATTTTTTCTCCACTCCGCAGCAACTTCTCTCTAAGGGGCAGGCGGTCGCTGCCTTTATTGAGGGAGCAATCGCTTGTGTCTCAACAACTTTGGCTTTTACGGAAAAATATTGCGAGCTAGGAGTGGCGACCCGCCCAGAGTACCAAGGACGAGGGCTAGCCCTAGAATGTGCCAGAACTCTTAGTAAGATCCAATTTGAACAATTTGGCAGGCTCCCTTGTTGGCGGACGCATACCGGGAATATTGGTTCTTGGAAAGTAGCGCAACGGCTAGGATTAAAAGAAATCCAAACTAACGAGGAGTTTATTTTCCTTTCCAACTATGAACATGTCGGTAGCTATGCTGGAGTTGCTCCGTAAGTCGAGAGGCTTCCGGTGAACACCGGAAGCCTTTTTTCTATCGGCACGGCCTTTCATACAGGTTCCTAAACCTCCTCAATGCTTTTAACCATTAAATTCCCTTACTGTAATTAACTTCACCAGCGCTCTTAAACCCCAATAATACCCATCCGGCCCCAAACCACATATTTGTCCGTTAACAACCGGCGCCGTAATGGAGATCTTTCTAAATTCCTCGCGAGCATAGATATTACTAAGATGGACTTCAATCGTCGGCAGTTTCACCGCCGCTAAAGCATCCCTGATGGCAATACTAGTATGAGTATAGGCTCCTGGATTTAAAAGAATCCCTTGACAATCCTCCAAAGACCGCTGGATTCTATCTACCAAAACCCCTTCGTGGTTAGATTGTACGATCCCCAATTTGATCTGTAGTTCTAAAGCGATCTGTCCTAGTTTGCTATTAATCTCTTCCAGTGTAACCCGGCCATAAACCTCCGGTTCCCGTACTCCCAGAAGGTTAAGGTTAGGCCCATGTAAAACCAGGATTTTCATCTTGTCACCCTCCCCTACTGGCGCCCATTTGGCATAAGATGCGGGCGATCATCTCTAACTGGAGGTCGTCTTTAAGTACAGCCTCACCGATCCCCGTTGTTAAGATTAGTCGCAGTTTACCGTTTTTTACTTTTTTGTCCAGAGCCATCCGGGCTATAATTTTTTCGACAGAAATACCGGGGAGTTTCTGCGGTAAATCATAAAGTTCCAAGAGGGCCAGCGTCTGTTCTCTAACTTTAGGTTGACAAAGTCTTAATTCTTGGCTAATCAGCACAGCTCCTACCATTCCGATCGCGACAGCTTCTCCATGGCGGTAAAGGGTATAGTTAGTTTCCGCTTCCAGGGCATGTCCAATCGTGTGCCCATAATTTAAAATCGCTCGTCTACCCATCTCAAAGATATCTTCTTCTACCACCTGGGCTTTAAAGAGACATGATTTCTCAATGATTTCTAATAAAGCTTCAGTCGAACGCCCTTTTACTGCCGCGCTCTGAGTAAGAAGATACTCATAAAGAGCCTGGTCTCCGATTAATCCCGCCTTGATGATCTCCGCTAAACCTGTTTTAAACTCCCGCTCCTCTAAAGTATTCAAAACTTTAAGATCGGTAATCACCACTGATGGTTGATAAAAGGCGCCAATCAGATTTTTTCCTGCACGGTGATTAACTGCAACCTTACCCCCAATCGAACTATCGACCTGCGCAAGAAGGGTAGTGGGAATCTGCACAAATTTTACTCCCCGAAGGTAAGTGGCGGCAGCTAAACCTGTCAGATCGCCAATAACTCCTCCCCCTAAAGCGACCATTACAGAACTGCGCTCCAGTCGGAAAGATACTGCCGTATCGTAAACCTTTTCCACCTGATCCAACCTCTTGTACTTTTCACCATCAGGAATAACCACCACCTGCTGAGAAAACCCTTCCTGTTCTAGCCCCTTTAGTAATGAATCAAGATACAATCCACTAACCCTCGGGTTAGTAACCACTAAGACCTTTCCTGCCAGCCCTTCTTTTTTTAAAATCTCCCCTGTTTTAATTAAGAGCTCAGTACCTAAATAAATTGGATACTCCTGAAGTCCAGCTTTAACCCGAAGTCTCCGTTCAACCCCCATACCTTGCTCCTCCTTAACCTATAACCTTTCAAAGCCATCGTCCAATGACAAGATCCCCCGTCTCCTACTCTCCATTATAATCTCTTCTGCCACTTGCTGCTGAGTAAGTTCATCAGTCTCTAAAATAACGTCTGCTTGTTGATAAAAATCTTCCCGTTCTTTAAGAATCTGCTTAAAGACGGTTTGCGGATCCTTTCCATATAACAAAGGTCGGCCTTTACCACAGCCGACTCGTTGCGATAAGATAGAAGGAGAGGTTTTTAAATAATAAACCAGGCCATTCTCCTTAAGCACCCGGCGATTCTCCTGATCAATCACTATTCCACCACCGGTGGCAATAACCACCTGATGCATCTGAGAACACTCGGAGATTACCTCCTTTTCCAACTGACGGAAGCCTTGCTCTCCTTTTTCTTGAAAAATCATCGGGATCTCTAATCCAGTTTGTTCCACAATCCTTTGATCGGTATCAATAAACTCCCAATTAAGAATCCTTGCTAGTAGTTTGCCGACAGTAGTCTTACCGCAACCCATCGGTCCTACTAAAACAATATTATTTCTTATTCTCTCCAGTTTTTGCACCCAATCCCCCCTGGTATGAACGAAAGGCCTGTCTGATTTCGGGGAGCGAATCACCACTAAACTTTTCAATAAAGGCTTCCGCGAGAATCCAGGCCACCATCGCCTCAGCCACTACTCCAGCCGCAGGAACGGCTGTTAAATCCGAACGTTCTACCCCTGCTCTGACTTGTTCAAGCGTTTCGAGATCAACAGATGGTAATCCCCGGTATAACGTAGGAATGGGTTTCATCACTGCTTTGAGGAGAATCGGCTCCCCATTGGAGATTCCCCCTTCAATACCGCCCGCATTATTTTTGCTGCGAAAAAAACCTCTTTCCGGCAAATAAGCAATCGGATCATGCGCCTGACTACCGGGCAGTTCAGCAGTCTTAAAACCCAACCCAAATTCGAGTCCCTTAATCCCTGGTATACTCATCACAGCCTGGGCAAGCTGACCATCTAATCGTCGATCCCAGTGGACATGAGAACCAAGCCCGGGTGGTAAACCAGTTACATAAACAACAAAGATTCCACCGAGGGTTTCTTGATCTTTTTTCGCCTGATCGATCGCTTTAATCATCTCAACAGCAACCTTTGGATCTAGTGCCCTGACTGGCGAATGATCAACCTGTTCTTGCTGCTCTAAGGTGAGAGGAAAGGCTTCCTCGGTTCCAATAGTCCCAATCTTAATCACATAGCTACCAACATTGATCCCAAACTCTTTTAATAATAATTTAGCAAAAGCGCCAACGCCAACCCGGGCCGCTGTTTCTCTCGCGCTGCCTCTTTCAATTATATCTCGTAGATCATCAAAGCCATACTTTAAAGCCCCACTAAGATCGGCATGACCGGGACGCGGCGCGGTTACTACTGTTTGCACCTTCCTCAGTACCGGATCTGCTTTAATTTCCACCTCTTCTTGCCCGCTCTGCTCGAAAGGCGCCATCGCCTGAGACCAGTTTGACCAGTCACGATTAGAAATCTTAAGACAGATCGGACTACCGATTGTCATCCCTTTACGCACACCGGAGAGAATTTCCACTTGATCACGCTCAATTTTCATTCGTCCTCCCCGACCGTAACCCATTTGTCTCCGGGCTAACTCCCGATCAAGATCGTCTTTAGCAACTTTTAGCTTAGCAGGGAATCCTTCAATAATCGCCACTAAAGCCTGACCATGAGATTCACCAGAAGTAAGAAAGCGCATCAAAATCCACCATCACTTCCACTTCAAAATCAAGACTCCCGATCATGCCTTGGACTTGCGGAAACAGTATCCAAGGCTTCCATAACTGCCAGCAAGGCATCCGCCCTCACCTGACGATTTGACTGCTCCACTCGGGCAAATATTTCTCCTTCGGGACTGGCAGCATACCTTCCTTTGATTTTACTCAGAGCAATAGCGATCACATCTCGACTACATTTATCACAGCTACAAAAATCAGGATTTGTACCTTTTATTTCCTGAAAAACCTCGATAATTACATCTTCCATAAAGTTCTTCATCCTCATTTCTCCCCCCCCCTTTTTAATTCCCACCACTAAAATACCTCGTGGCTCGCTCTATTTTCATCCTTTCATGTGCCCCAGCTGGCTGGGGTGG
>DHOO01000143.1:0-2884 GCA_002409975.1 Firmicutes bacterium UBA5388 | reverse complement strand
AGCTGGCTGGGGTGGGCGACTACCTAGTATTTATCATTAATCACCTGGTCCGAGGGAACCGGTAAAATCAACACCTGATCCGTTCTTAAACTAGTAACATCAACTATACTATTAAGCTCCATCAGTAACTCGACGCTAGTGCCATATCGTTGCGCGATGCGCCATAAAGTTTCTTTGGGTTGTAATTGATAAAGATGGGTTTGGGGAATAGGAATCTGTAACGTTTTCCCGATACTAAGCAAATCTGAAGAACTTAATGAATTTTCTCGAAGGATAAGCTCTGGGTCAATTCCATACTTGCGAGCAAGAGAAAAAATAGTATCTCCTTTAGCCACCCGATAGGCTACACGCAAAGCAATCAACTGTTGATTATGCTTTCCATCCCGGTCCTGACTAGGAAGACTTTCTTTATGCTCTTTCCTTAGCAGTTTCTCTTCCTCTCCTGGTTGCGTTGGAGGAGAATTGCCTCCCTTTGCCGTTTGGTTAAAACCTATTACTTCTGTAAGCAACTCGCCTTCTGAAAGATTTAGGGTTGAATTTACCTCCTTAGCTTCGCTAATAATATCAATATGAATTACCTCAGGAGTTACTTGCTGTTGTTCCTCCAACAAACTAACAGTTCCACTTTCTCTAAGTTCCAACCGTTGAGCAGAAGCAACCTCTTCCTCGCGCTCTACCCTCTGATCAGTCTTCACCATCCTTGGCGTTAAAAACAGACAAACTGTTTTTTTCTTAGCAGGTCCCTCTTTCAGTTCATTAGACGGAAGTAGCGCTCGACCAGTCAGGTTAATCCCAGCAATAACACAGGTTTCTCCTTCCTTTAAACTACGCATCGAAGTAAGTTGGTTGCTTTTGATCACTGGAATTTCTTTTCCTCCGGTCGTCTTTTCCCAGCCGTCGATCCCTCTAACCTCCAACTTTAAAGAAAGCGTAATTAGCCCTTGTTTCTTCGTAAGAGGAGTAACACCTATCCCAACCCCAACTTGTTTATATTCGATTAAATCCATGTTATCACTAGCTTTAGAAATAACTACCGGATACTGATCACCAATAAAAGTAGCACCTTGTTTCCCATTATCTGTATACAGCTGAGCGCTGGCCAAGACATGAGTTAGTTTTGTCTCTTCTAACAAAGCAATCGGTCTCAAAGAAGAAAGAGAAGTAACCCGAAAAGAAGAATCTGCGGATGAACTGGGTAAAGACCAGGATAACCCTTCTTCTTTAGCAGCATTTAAATCAATCTCTGCTATTTTCGCCTCAATTACATAATGGGTTACTTCTTGGTCAAGACTTTCAAGGATTTCTGTTATATTCTGATCCTCCAAGGTATTAGCTTTAACCGTCAACTGGTTAGTTTTCGCGTCTATCTCAATTCGCTCAGCAGGCACTAGCCTTTTCACAGCATGCAGTATTTGGTTGTAGTTGACATTATTCCAGCTATAAGTACGGGTTTCTTCATCGCCTAAACTAGCCGGGGTTTTGTCATTACCAATAATCACAGTTTGCTGCTCCCATCGATAACTATAGCCGTGTATCCGAGCTAAATGGTTAATTACGGTTTTTATGGAAAGTCCCGGCTTTAATTTGATCGTTACCTTACCCTGAACTATCGGATCCAGCAGGATATTTATATCGCCCAATTCCGCTATACTTCTAAAGCTATCCCTGATATCTACCTCATATAAATCAATTTCTGAAAGAAGCTCCTCTTCCAGCCCTTTTCCTGATAACGGAAAAGTTAGGATGAAAATTAAAATCAGAGGAATAATCCAAAGTCGATTTTTCAACTTATTACATCTCATAAATCCCACTCTCTCGTTACCCCCGTTTGGTCTTATACTTACCTATACAATCCCATCATTCTCATCGTTTTGTTCATTTGTTTATTTCGAGATGATAAAAGTTTTTTCCTGCTACTCTTCTAATTTTCAGTTCCAGGTTAATTAGTTGTCCCATCTTCACAATAACCTACTATTCTCATCCTTAAGAATACCTTCTATAAGATAATACAATGGTTCAAAGGGAGGAGTAAGCCCTGTCCAAAGCTGACAAGATAAAATGCCTTGATAAATAAGCATCCCCAACCCTTCAAGAGTAGTAAGGTTTAATTGTCGGGCTTGTCGTAAGAAATTAGTTTCCAGCGGGTGATAGACTAGATCATGAATTAGACAATCGCGGTGGCAATAATTCAAAGGAAAAAAGGGAGCTTGTGTCATCTTGGGATACATCCCAACTGGAGTCGCATTAACTACTAGGTCGGCCTGTGCCGCCATATCCTTAAGCACAGAAGAAGAAAAGAGAACTCCTTGAGCGGTAAAACCGGTTTTCTCCCTGATGATTTTAGATAAGAGTTCAGTCTTGTTTTGATCTCTACCAACAAGGTAAAGGTTAGACACCCCTTCCTTAACCAAACGGAAAGCAACGGCGTGAGCTGCTCCTCCCACTCCCAATAGAATCACTGTCTTTCCTTTTGGGTCAAAACCAGCCTGGTTACGCAAAGAAAGAAGAAAACCTTCCCCATCAGTACTATACCCGATTAGCCTCCCCTCGCGGCACACGATCGTATTGACCGAACCTGTTAACAACGCGTCACCTGCCAGCTGATCCAGGTAAGGGATAACTGCTTGTTTATGCGGGATAGTAATATTAACTCCTCCAAAGTTCAAGCAGATAATAGCCTGTAGCGCTGTGGCGAGTTGCTCCCTTTTAATCCGAAATTTCAGATATACTCCTTTAATCCCTAACAATTTAAAAGCCTCATTCTGGAAACAAGGAGAAAGAGAGTGCATAACCGGATCTCCAAAAACGCCAAACAATCTCATCTCTTCATCAAGCATATTCTTCCCTCCAAGATACTACTTAGAAAATGCTCTCGATACTCGTC
>DHOO01000142.1:3601-32379 GCA_002409975.1 Firmicutes bacterium UBA5388 | reverse complement strand
ATCAAAGGACAACGCAAAAAGCCCCTATCGTAAATAATTGAATTAGGCGATTCCTTAAATCAAGAAAGTCTGGTGTAAGGAGGCCATTTAGCTATGAGTAGTGGTAAAGAGCTACATAGGTTAGAGGAGATTATGAAGCAATTACGGAGTGAAAACGGCTGTCCCTGGGATCGGGAACAGACTCATCTAAGCCTAAGACCTTATTTACTTGAAGAAGCTTATGAAGTTTTAGAAGCGATTGAGGAAGATTCTACTGAACATCTCCTGGAGGAACTGGGAGACCTCTTATTGCAGGTGGTTTTTCATGCGCAGATTGCGGCGGAAGAATCCCGATTTACCCTTACCGATGTGCTTAAAGAGTTAAATGCTAAATTAATCCGTCGTCATCCCCATGTTTTTGCTGGAAAAGAGGTCGGGGGGGTGAAAGAAGTATTGGTTAACTGGGAAGAGATTAAAGCCGCGGAGCATGAGGAAAAACCCGCTTGTGTTCTGGATGGAATTCCGGCCAGCCTTCCGGCGCTGATGAGAGCAGAAAAGATGCAGGTTAAAGCCGCACGTCTAGGTTTTGATTGGGGTGAGATTAGCGGTCCGTTGGCTAAAGTGAAAGAGGAAGCAGAAGAGTTGGCCACGGCCTGGAGATTATGGAGGAAAGAGGGTCAAGCTCAAGAACAGGGCCGACAGATTGAAGAGGAATTCGGAGATTTACTCTTTTCCTTGGTCAACTTAGCTCGATTTTTAGGAATTAGGCCGGAGTTGGCGCTGAATCGAACCAGTGACAAATTTTACCAACGATTTCGACGGATGGAAGAAAGCGCGGCTGCGCGCGGCGAGTCTTTACACCGGCTTACTCTTGCTCAGATGGATGAGTTATGGGAGGAGAGTAAGAAGCATTTCTGATCTTCGTTCTCCTCATCTTCGCTCTCCTCGCATAAAACCTCCCCAATTAGGTTAAATCTAAAATAAGATAACTGGGGGGGTTAATAATGAAGAAAAAGCTTTACTTCCGAAGAATATTGTTGGTTATTTCCTTATTTATAACCGTACTGATCATTACGGGCTGCCCCGGCTCAGAAGGGGGAATGTTCAGTAAGATCGCTAAGAAACTCTCAAAAGAACCGGAGATCTCAGTCTATTTCCACGAGACGAAGACGAAAAAAACAATGCCGATTGAAGAATATCTTCTTGGGGTAGTAGCAGGAGAGATGAAAGCCGACTGGCCGCTTGAGGCTTATGCGGCTCAGGCAATTGTCGCCAGAACATTTACGATGGATTTTATCGCTACCGGGGGGACAAAAAAACTACATAACACCGATATCTCAACAGACGAGAAAGAAGCTCAAGCTTATAATGCTGCGGCCATTACCCCGTCTATTCGCCAAGCCGTAAAAATGACCGCGGGGCAAGTGATGACGTATCAAGGAAGGTATGTAAAAGGGTGGTTTTCAGCCAGTTGCGGGGGGAAAACGGCGTTAGCGAAAGACGGATTAGCCTATAAAGAGAAGGAACCCGCCTATATGCGATCTGTGTCCTGCCCTGAAGAAGAAGTAATTCCGAAAACAGAATTATTCTGGCAAAACAAGTTTACAAACGAAGAGATCAGCAAAGCGCTGGGGGAATTAGGTAAAAAGATCGGAGCAGTTTCGCGAATGGAAGTAGCGGATAGAAGCCAAACTTCGTACCGCGCCACTACTCTAAAATTTTTTGGCGACCAAGGGCAGGCTAGCGTTCCGGGAGCAGATTTTAGAATTGCCATTGATCCGCTTAAAATGCGTTCGATCTGGATTACGGATATTAACAAGCAAGCGGATGGGATTGAAATTCTGGGTAGAGGATTTGGCCACGGGGTAGGTCTCTGCCAGTGGGGAGCCCATGCTTTAGCTAAAGCGGGGAAAAGCCCGGAGGCGATTATCAAACATTATTACCCAGAGATTACTATTATGAAATTATGGTGAGGAAATTAGGTTAGAGTGACGGACATCGAGTTAGTGGTCCCATCGCCTCTGTGTAAACATATGATATCTTAGCAAAAAAGATAAGAGGTGTGGAGGGGATGGAGGAAAGGCTTACGAACAGGGGTAGCCATCAGCTGACCTTAGCAAGCAGAGAGAAGCTGACCATGGATGGGGTTACCAATGTCGGCAGCTATGATCAGGATGAGCTTATTCTAGAAACAGATCAAGGTGTTTTAGAAATTAAAGGAGAAAAGATTCATTTAACCCAGTTAAATCTGGACCAGGGGAAAATATCCCTTACTGGGCGAATCGATTCCCTCATCTATCGCGGGGAATCTTTGGCCCAAAAGAATAGAGGTTTTTTTGGAAAGATTTTTAAATAAGAGGAATTTACCTCTTTTTTTTTACTTTTATTTTCCGGCAGGAATCATTGTTTGTTTATGGAAATTAATATAAGATCAGCCAAGCTGAGCAGTTTAAAGTGAGATCTTAGATTTATAGAGGTATATGATGGCAAAGAAGCACAGATTTTATATTCTTAGATTATTGTTGTTTTTTTTCATACTTACCCTTGCCTACCCGTCCTACTCAGCAGTGGAATTAAGCAATACTGGGGGCGAATTCCGTTTTGGCAAGGTGAAGGCCCCGCCACGGCCCCTCCAGTGGAAGGTGTTAACAACACCCCATTTTGAAATCTTTTTTTACCAAGGAATGGAAGAATTGAGCCAAAGAAGTCGTATCATCCTGGAAGAAGAGGCTTTCGACCGTGTTTTTTCTGATTTTCGTGATCTATACACCCTCACTCCCTACCGAAAGATTCGGGTTATTCTTTTTGCCTCGCGGAAAGAGTACCAGAATTCTCAAGCTAGCGGCCTTTCCCTTTCTGATTCATCCGAAGGGGTAGCTCACATTCTTATTAATCGGCTGGTAGTTATCGGTCAACCCACTTTCCGTGACCTACGGGGAGTATTAACCCATGAAATAACTCATCTTATTACTTTAGGACCTTTTAAAGGCGATCTTCTTTCCAGTATGACTCAAGGGGTGCCGGGCTGGATTGCTGAGGGACTGGCAGAATATTATATGCCTGCGGAGACCAGGTTTCCCCAACGAGAGGTAGCGCTGAGGGATGTAGTGCTCAGGGGGGAGGTTGATGCTCTGGAGCAGATTTCACAAGTAAGAGGAAACCTTCATTATGCCGAAGCCTGGTCCCTAACCGACTACATTGCCAACAAGTATGGACAGGCTCAACTTTCGCAGATGCTAAAAGCGGTAATTAAGGAAGGGTATAAAGATCAGACCTTTAAGCGCCTTTTTAATCGCAGCCTTAAAGAATTATGGACCGACTGGCGGCAAGAATTAACAAGTATTTATCAGGAAGGGGCGGAGTCCCCCTCCTATACCCAGTTATCCTCTCCTTTATTTGCAGAATACAGAGACCAAACGATGGTGAAAACCACCAAAGAAGGGCAGATCTTCTTTCTTTCTAGCCATCAGGGTCGCTTTTACGATCTTTACCTTGCGGAAGGGGAAAAGGTTAAAAGATTAACCGAGCAGACTGTTTCCGCTTTTGATCTGTCACCTGATGGTCAACAGCTCATTTTTCTCTCTGATCAGGATGGGGAAAGGAAACTCTACTTATTATCTTTGGAGTCCGGAGCAGTTACTCCCTTTGCCCCAGAAGTGACTAACCCGGTGGAAGTGGCTTGGTCTCCCCAGGGAGACCGATTGGCGGTAACGGCTAATCGAAAAGGTGATGCCGACCTTTTTGTGGTAGGTCTTGATGGTAAGATTCTTAGCGTGATCGCGGACTCACCGGCGGATGAGACTTCCCCAGCCTGGGCGCCGGATGGCCAGTGGGTAGCTTTTGTCTCCACCCTGCAAGGTTATGACCAAATTCACCTGGGAAATGGGAAAACAACTCGTTTACTAACACGTCAGGCTCTTCATCATCGAAAACCGGCATGGAGCAAGGATGGTAAACTCTATTGCCTCACCGGGGAGAAAGGATACTACCGACTGGCCGAGGTTGATCTTAATAATGGCCAGACCAGTTTTTGTTGGGATTATAGAGAAACAGTCTTAGAAATGCTTCCGCAGGAAGATGAAGCTTTCTTAGTGGTGTTATATAATGCGGGGCGCTCTGAAATCTATCGTTTCCAACGCTGAAGAGGAGGAAGATCATGCTAACTACAACTATACGCCGTCTTTGTTGTCTGCTGCTCTTACTTTTATTTACTCCTACAGCGCTACAAGCGCAAGTCGATCCAATCTATCAAGAATACCGTTCGCAGCTGGAGATGGAGTATTTCCTCCCTTTTATTGCTTATGATGGCTCCTTTTATGTGGCTACCTATGGTAAAATGAGCAGTATTCTCAGGGATCAGGAGCTTCAATTTGTTCTCCTTGCTTCCGGAGAAGAAGTGGTTAACTTTGCCCTCGGTTATACCTGGCATGCCCCCTACTGGTCGTATGGGTTAAACCTTTATCAGATGCCGATCTATACCGGTCCAATGTGGAGCGCGGGTTTTTGGGAATTACAAAAAGGAGTAAGTCTCTTAGCCAGTAGGCACTTTAATAATGAAAAGCGGCTTGATCTTCGTCTACAGTTCGAGGATTTCTCTCCACTGTCTTTACCCAGGTTTCCGGTGGAGAAAGCTTCAATTTTAGGCTTTGAGGCGACAGCCACCCATGATAATTTTTCCTTTTTGGCCCAAGATGGACATAGAGAATACTTCAGTCTGGGAGGAGCATTTCCGCTTTTAGGCGCCGATTTTAAGTACCTTAAAGCAGAAGTTGATCACCGGAACTACTTTTCATTAGGAAGATCTTCCCTTGTTTTGAGCGCGCGTGGCGGGAAAATTTGGGGAGATTATCCTGTTCAGCGAGGGTTTGCTTTGGGAGGCATCCAACAAGTGAGTATGAGTAGTTTAGGGACCCTTACTAATGCTGGAATTTTAGGAACCTTAGCAGACACAGTTCTGCGCGGCTATTCGGAGTATCGGTTTTTCGGGGATGGTTTTCTCCTTAGTAACATCGAGTTAAGACTGTTAGCTTGGCCGTCCTCTTATCAGAAAATAAGAGGAACTGCTTTTACCTTATTAGCTTTTTCTGATGCGGCTTGGGTATGGAAGGGCAGTTCACAGCAGACCTCTTCACCATCAATCGGGGTCGGAGTGGGGTTTAAATTTTACTTCTTTGGGCTTAATCTTGGTCTTGATTACGGGATCCCGCTTAACACTCCCGGGGAATTTCCCAAATGGCATTTTAGTATTGGTGAAGTTTTTTAGAGACTTCGGGTTCAATAAAAGTAACCAAGAAAATGAAAGGTTCTTAGGTATAACCACCCCTTTTCTGACCGAGAATGGTAGAAAGGGGTGATTGCCTGATGAAAATAAGAGTCTATGTGGTAGCGCTGATGACGCTCATGGTGACAGGACCAGCAAAGGCCACCACTAGTGGGTTATTACTTCCAGCTCGAACAGAGGTAACCGCAGAAATTACCCGCTGTCAAGAGCTTTTCGGTCCGTTAGTGTTTAGAGAAGGAGAAATCCTGGAGGTGGATGGGGACTATATAAAAGTAGCTGGGAATCACGGGGTGGTAGAGACTCTTAAGCTAACAACAGATTGCCAAATTTTTGTTAATGGACGTCAGGGAACGCTTTCTGCTTTGCGACCGGTGGCGCCTGGATTTTCCTTTATGATTAGATTATACGTTGATCAGCAGGGAGTTCCACGGTTAGTGGATGGCTGGTATATTGGAGGATTAGTGACAGTAATCGCCATCAGTCCACAGGAAAACTTTCTCTTAGTCCAAGCTTTGGAGAGCAACAGAGTTTATCGCTTATTAATTTCTCAAGCTCTAAAAGAAGAAACTCGCCTTTTAGCGCCAGGAGTCACTTGTTTTCTGCTCTTGGATTGGGAGACTCAAGTCAGGAAATTCTTTGTTGATGAAATATCGTTAGGAAGGATTAAGAGGGAATTTAGCGAATAAAAGAATAAGCTAGGCGGAAGCAGGTGTTGTGGATAGAAAGGACGGAGCATGCTTGGCAATCACAGTTTTAGTTGTAGATGATTCCGCGTTTATGCGTCAATTGATCAAACAGATGTTAGAATCGGATCAAGAAATACAAGTCGTAGGCGTAGCGACCGATGGTGTAGATGCTTTAAAGAAAGTAGATTTTTTTCAGCCGCAAGTGATCACTTTAGATTTAGAGATGCCACGTATGGATGGTCTTCTGTTTCTTGCTGAGCTGATGAAGAAACAACCCCTTCCGGTAGTGGTGGTTAGTTCCTTGGCGGTTGAAGGGGGAGAAAAGACGTTTAAAGCTCTGGAATTAGGAGCTGTGGACTTTATCACCAAACCGGTCTCTAAACCATCGAAGGATCTGTGGCAGATCCAAGATGAACTCATCCAAAAAGTCAGGGCTGCTGCTCAAGTTCGCCCGGAACTAATCAAGAAACTTCCGAGCTCAACCGGAGTGGAGAGCGCTTTCTTCTCTGAAGAATTTACAACCGGAATTGTAGCGATTGGGGCTTCCACCGGTGGACCTCGGGCTTTGCACTATATATTAGCCAATCTTCCGGCTGATTTTCCCTGGGGAATAATCATTGCCCAACATATGCCAAGAGAATTCGTAAGCGGTTTTGCCTCGAGGCTAAACTCGCTTTCCCCGTTAACAGTCAAGGTAGCGGAAGGAGGAGAGGAGATTCTTCCTGGGCGCGTGCTGGTTGCGCCTCCCGGTCTCCAAACCGGAGTGGTTAAACGGGGAAATAAAGCGATTATTAAATTAGAAAAAAGCGATGCCCTGTATCGGCCTTCCGTCGATTACTTGTTCAGCTCAGTAGCAGACACTTATAAAGATCAAAGCATCGGGGCGCTCTTGACAGGGATGGGCGCTGATGGGGCTTATGGTTTAAAAATCATGAGGGAAGCCGGAAGTATCACTATCGCCGAAGCAGAAGAGACCTGTGTAATCTATGGGATGCCCCGCGCCGCCGTCGAGATCGGGGCTGTCATCTATAAACTGCCTTTCACCGAGATTCCAGACCGTATCTGTTCATTATTAAAAGATAATTGGTTAAGAAAAAAATAATGAGAGTTGAAGAAAATGGGACTCATCGAGTTAGTCGAAAGTAGGATCAGAGAGATTCCCACTCTACCGATAGTGGCTAATAGAGTCGTCACTCTCTTAAATAACCCCAAATCCTCGGCTTCTGATTTGGAGAAAGTAATCAAACATGATCAAGCCTTAGCCGCACGAGTTTTAAAACTCGTTAACTCCGCTTATTATGGTTTTCCTCGTCGAATTACTACTGTGGGTCAAGGGATTGTGATTTTAGGATACAAAGCTATTAAAGAGCTGGTGCTCAGTGTCTCTATTGCTGAACTTTTTCGGATGAAAGGGAACAATAAGATATTTGATCGAACCGCGCTTTGGCAACACTCGGTTTGCGCCGCAGTAGGAGCCAAACTACTGGCCCGTAAAGCCACCCTCCCTTTAGAAGATGAAGCTTTTATCGCTGGATTACTCCATGATATAGGGGTCCTTATTTTAGACGGCTGCCTCACTACGGAATTTGAAGAAATCATCTCCTTAACAACAGAAGGTAGACTTCCCCTGATTAAGGCGGAAGAAAGGGTCTTAGGTTTTAATCATACGGTGGTCGGCAAAATGTTGGCCGAAAAATGGAACTTCCCTCCTTTGTTGGTAGAAGTGTTGCGATATCATCACCGGCCTTTTCAAAATAAAAGTTACTGGGCTACGGCAGCCTTAGTTTTCTCCGCAGACAATCTAGCTCAGGAGGCGGGAGTCGGATTTTTAGAAGGCTATGATGCCGGACCTGATTTTAAAAGTAAGGTTTGGGAGTGGCTGGGACTAAAACCACAGGATAAGGAAGTTATTTTCCAACAACTAAAACAAGAGATGAAAAGAGCGGTCGATTTTTTAGATTTAGCTTCCACCAGATAATCATTAGAAAATTATTTTTACAATTGGGGTGAGTACATGCAATTGGCTGATTTAGAAGCCAAAACTCTAGCAGAACTCCAAAAGTTGGCTAGGGAATTGGGTATTGACAATTATACCAGATACCGCAAGCGGGAGATCGTTTACGAGCTCCTCAAGGTATTAGCCACCCAAGAAGGACGGATCTTTTCTCAAGGAATTTTAGAAGTCATGTCTGATGGTTACGGGTTTTTACGAGTGAATAATTATGTGCCCGGTCCAGATGATATTTACGTATCAACCTCGCAAATCCGGCGCTTTCATCTAAGAACCGGAGATTTAGTAGCAGGTCAGGTCAGACCGCCAAAAGAGACTGAGAGGTATTTTTCCCTCCTCAAAATTCAGGCTGTTAATCATTTAGATCCTGAATTATTCCAGGAGAGAACCTATTTTGAAGAATTAACTCCGATCTACCCCCAGGATCGACTACGCCTCGAAACCAACCCTAAAGAACTGGCCATGCGTTTGATTGATATCATTGCCCCCGTAGGTAACGGGCAACGTGGAATGATTGTCGCCCCACCAAAAGCCGGAAAGACTACCCTCCTAAAAAAAATCGCCAATAGTTTAAGCGCCAATCATCCGGATATTCACTTAATTGTGTTACTCATCGATGAGCGCCCAGAAGAAGTGACAGATATGGAGAGATCGGTCCGCGGCGATGTGGTCAGTTCGACTTTTGACCAACCGGCGGAAAATCATGTGCGTGTGGCTGAACTTGTGCTGGAACGGGCAAAACGGATGGTAGAAGTAAAAAGAGATGTGGTCATCCTCCTGGATTCAATTACCAGATTAGCCCGGGCCTATAATTTGGTCGAGCCCACCAGCGGACGGACCCTTTCGGGTGGAGTTGATCCCGCAGCCTTGCATAAGCCTAAACGTTTTTTTGGCGCAGCCAGAAAAATTGAAGAAGGCGGCAGTCTAACGATCATGGCGACAGCGCTGGTTGAGACTGGGAGTCGGATGGATGAAGTAATCTTTGAAGAGTTTAAAGGCACGGGCAACATGGAACTTCATCTTGACCGGAGACTGGCGGATCGTCGGATCTTTCCAGCCATAGACATTGTACGTTCCGGCACCCGTAAAGAAGAATTACTTCTTGATCATAAAGAATTAGAGACCACCTGGGTACTGCGGAAACTACTTAGTTCGATGGGCCCGGCGGAGACCATGGAACTAATCTTGGATCGCTTAAGTAATACCGAAACGAACAAAGATCTACAGGCTTTAATTTTAAACTCCTCTTTTGCGGAGACCGTATTAAGTAAAAGGCTAGAAGACTAAGGGAAATAGAGACCCTTAGCCTTCTTTTTTTGCCCCCAATTTCCTCTTAATTCCTTCAAAGGCTGGTTGTCTGTTAATAACCGGCCAACGGTCACTTCTTACTGACTTCTTTTCCTCGATATATTTACACTGCTAAAATTTGTTATGGCCTTAAAAGCGACTTTTAAGTATTTTATTACAATATGTGGTTATATCTTGAATAATAGATTATGCAATTCCTTAACAAGAAGAGAGTAGAGAAAGCATAAATTAGTTAAAATTAAAGTTTTTAGCAGCAAGCTTCACATGAATGAAATATGTTATTTAAGGAAATGATATAAAATCTAGTAACAGATCCGTTAAAAGTGTGGAGGTAGAAGATAGATGAGTAATGACCAAAAGGTTTTTTGGGAGCGAAAGATCATCGGATCTCTATTTGTCCTCTGTCTATTTTTAAGTTCCGGAAAAGCCAAAGGTGTGGAAATAAACAACAAAGGGTTAACAACTCCCTTGAATTTACATCATATTATACCTGTAATTAAAACTGTAATGCTTAAACCTCAAAAAGTAATCACTTCCTCAAGGAGCAAGATGTCATTTGAGAAAACGCAAGGGAAGGAAGTAACTGTTGCTAACTTAGACAAACCAACCGAAAATGATCATTATAAAATTAGGTGGGGAGATACTTTCTGGTCGATAGCCCGTAGATACGGCATGAGTGTGGCTGATCTATCATCATTAAATCCGGGTCTGAATCCCGAAAAAATTAAATCTGGCGCCTACTTGCAAGTTAAAAGAGTAGCCCCCACGAGTAGAGGTAGAAGTCTTCCTCGGAAGCTCCCCACTCCGGTAATTAGAGATCTTTCCTTGCTTTCCCCAGTCAGTGGCGGAAGGTTGACTTCCGGTTTTGGCATGAGATGGGGGCGGATGCACCAAGGGATCGACCTGGCAGCGGTATCCGGAACACCAATTCGCGCAGCCTGTCAGGGAAAGGTCATTTTTTCCGGGTGGAAATCGGGCTATGGTTTATTAGTTATTTTAGATCATGACGACTTTCAAACAAAATATGCTCATAATTCCGAAAACCTTGTCCGTAAAGGAGATGAGGTGGCAAGTGGCGAGCTCATTGCGAAAGTGGGAAAAACAGGTAATGCTACCGGCAATCATCTTCATTTCGAATTGCTCATTGGAGGTGAAGCAGTTAACCCCCTGCCCTACTTGAAATAAAGATTTGGAAGAAAAAAGACATAATCTACTCTAAACAGATGAAAAAGTATAAGATAGATAGATATTCTTAATATATAACCGGAACAGCCGGTTTTTCGGGGAAGAATAGTCTTGCTTTTCAGGAGGAAGACATTTAAAATTGAATATAAAGGTCAGGGAAGGTCAGGAAAGAGGTGTTGCCAATGGGTTCGCTTTCTGACCTAATTGAACAGTATTTACGGGATTTACTGGGGAAATCAGAGTGTATTGAGGTTCAACGAAGACAGTTAGCTCAGATGTTTCGCTGCGCTCCTTCCCAGATCAATTATGTGCTGGAGACTCGTTTTACGATGGAGCACGGCTACTTAATTGATAGCCGGCGCGGAGGCGGAGGTTTTATTCGAATTACCAGAGTGAACTGGTTTCCGGAACCGGATTTTCTCCAAACACTAATGGAAATTATTGGGGCTGAAATTAGTGGCGAGGGGATGGCGATTCTGCTACAACGACTAGTGGAAGAGTCAATCCTCGAAGAGAAGGAATCCCGTCTCTTAGGGCAGATTATAAACCGAGAGATTGAGAGCTCTTCAACAATGGAAGAGGAGAAAGATGAACTGCGGGCTCGTTTTCTAAGAACGGTCTTATTAGTTTTATGCGGTCGGGGAGATTAAGAAGCTCTTTTTATTCCTCAGGATTTAGCTTAGCTTTATGCAGTATAAGGAATTGAATAATTATTTATCTAAGATTTACGCAATGATAATTACCTTAATTCCTTATAAAAGAGGAAGAAAAGTAAGAGCTAATCCCCGATAATATCTAATTAAGGGAGTGGGAAAGATGTGGTGTGAACGGTGTAAACAACGTCAGGCTACTGTGCATGTGACTAAGGTAATAAATAATCATAAAACTGAATCCCACCTTTGTGAGGTTTGCGCTGGCAAAAGCGGAAAAGATCTAGGGTTTCTTTTTGAACCCAATTTTTCTTTCCATCACCTGTTAGCAGGACTTCTTGAGAGTGAATTTGGGGTAAAAAGCGAATCATTTTCGCAGCAGAAAGAGGAAAGTCATAAAAAATGTCCTACTTGTGGACTGACCTTCACTGACTTTAGAAATATGGGGCTGATGGGCTGCGCTAATTGTTATGACCTCTTTAAAGATCATCTTGATCCTTTACTGCGGAGAGTACATGGGAGTATTGCTCATACGGGGAAAGTTCCCAAACGGACTGGGGGACGGGTTAGAGTGCGTAAAGAGATCGAAGAACTCCGCAGCAAACTTCAGGAGGCAATTAAAAGAGAAGCTTATGAAGAAGCTGCTAAGCTTCGTGATGAAATCAAAGAAAAAGAAGAGAAGCTAAATTAGGAGGTGAGCACGGTGAACCTACAGGGTAAAATTAAGGATGCGCTTCCTGGATGGCTAAATGAACCCACGCCTGATGGTGATGTCGTCTTAAGTAGCAGGATTAGATTAGCCAGAAACTTACGCCAGCTCTCCTTTCCACATTATGCAGGAGAAAAACAATTAGAAGAGGTTATTTCGCAGGTTAACTCGGTCTTGAAATCGTCAGCACGCCTCCTTCCGGATTATGTTTTAAAACGTATGGATGGTCTTGGGCAGCTGGATCGGGTCTTATTAGTAGAACAATACCTGGTCAGTTTAGATTTAATTAATAACCCGGCTCATCGTGGGGTGGTCTTAAATAAGGAGCAGACTGTATCGATCATGCTTAACGAAGAAGATCATTTACGGATTCAGAGTATTTTTTCCGGTTTACAATTAAAGAAAGCCTGGGAACTAGGGACGCAGATTGATGATCAGCTAGAATCCCAGCTTGATTATGCTTTTAATGAGGAAAAAGGTTATCTTACCACCTGCCCTACTAATGTCGGAACCGGTCTCCGGGCTTCGGTAATGATCCATTTACCTGCTCTAGACATAGTTGATCAGGTTAAAAGGGTATTGTCTGTTCTTCCTCATGTGGGGCTAAATGTCCGCGGTATTTACGGAGAAGGAACAGACTCGTCAGGTAATTTGTACCAGATATCCAATCAAGTTACACTCGGTCTTAGCGAGGAAGAGATCATTAGCAAACTGGTCTCGGTAACCAAACAAGTTATCGACCAGGAACGCTCAGCCCGGGAAGCCTTGTTAGCTAATGAATCCCGGTTACAACTGGAGAATAGAGTGAATAGAGCTTTTGGCATCCTGACCCACGCCCGTTTACTCTCGTCCGAGGAGACGATTAATCTTATTAATGATGTGCTAATGGGAGCAGAATTAAATATGATTCCAGGGATAAAGGTGCAAACAGTCAAGGAGTTGCTTTTTCTGAATCGACCTGCAATTCTCCAGAATTTAGTCGGGCAGGAACTTACCCCTGGGGAACGGGATTATTATCGGGCCGCGGTCATCAGGGAACATTTAACGTCTGCTAAGGAATAATCTTAGTAAGTTGAGAGGTGAAAATGATGTTTGAACGATTTACAGAGCGAGCACGAAGGGTAGTGCTCCATGCGCAAAAAGAAGCGACGAGATTGAGGCATAATGTGGTTGGCACCGAACACCTTCTCCTTGGCTTGGTTAAAGAGGGTGAAGGTGTGGCTGCTAAAGCTTTAGAATCATTAGATATTGACCTAGAGAAGGTACGGATGGAAGTAGAAAGGATTATTGGTGTTGGCGATCAAGTAATTCTGGGAGAAGTGCCCTTTACTCCTCGGGCCAAACGCGTCTTAGAGCTGGCTTTAGATGAAGCCCGGCAATTAGGTCATAATTATGTGGGCACCGAACACATTTTATTAGGTTTAATCCGCGAAGGAGAAGGAGTAGCGGCTCAAGTCTTAAAAAACCTTGGTGTAGACTTAGAAAGCGCTAGAAAACAAGTTTTTAGTCTGTTAGGAGGGAATGCCGGCGCTGCTTTTCCCGGACAAAAAGGTGGAGGTCCTAATAAGACCCAAACTCTAAATCAATTTGGACGGGACCTTAATGAATTTGCCAAAATTGGCAAGTTGGATCCGGTTATTGGTCGAGAAAAAGAGATCGAGCGAGTTATTCAGGTGCTTTCCAGACGAACCAAAAATAATCCGGTCTTAATTGGAGAACCGGGTGTGGGAAAAACGGCGATCGTCGAAGGTCTCGCCCAAAAGATCGTCGCCGCTGATGTTCCGGAAATTCTAAGAAACAAAAGAGTTGTGACCCTCGATATGGGTTCAATGGTCGCCGGGTCCAAGTACCGTGGAGAATTTGAGGAAAGGATGAAGAAAGTACTAGAGGAGATCAGAAATGCGGGTGATGTGATTCTCTTCATCGATGAGCTTCATACCCTGATTGGGGCCGGGGCTGCTGAAGGGGCAATTGATGCTGCTAATATTCTAAAACCAGTTTTAGCGCGGGGAGAACTCCAATGTGTCGGGGCCACCACCCTTGATGAATACCGTAAACATGTAGAAAAAGACGCGGCCTTGGAAAGAAGATTTCAACCGATCATCGTCGGAGAACCAAATCGAGAAGAATCTGTCCAGATTCTTCAAGGGTTAAGGGATCGTTATGAGGCCCATCATCGGGTAAAAATAACTGATGAAGCGATTCAAGCGGCGGTAGATTTGTCAGACCGTTTCATCTCCGATCGGTTTCTTCCTGATAAAGCTATTGATCTGATGGATGAAGCTTCCTCTAAAGTCCGGTTGAAGACTACAATCACTCCTCCTAATCTAAAAGAGTTAGAAGACCAGATTATACAGGTCCAAAAAGAAAAAGAAGCAGCGATTGGGAATGAAGAGTTTGAAAAGGCGGCTAGTCTCCGTGATCAGGAACAGAAACTTCGCGCTCAATTAGAAACTGATAAGAACCAGTGGAAAAACCAACAAGGTAGGTTAGAATCAACAGTGACAGAAGAAGAAATCGCCGAAGTAGTCGCGAGTTGGACCGGGATCCCCGTTACTAAACTACAGCAAGGCGAGACCGAGCGGCTGTTACATCTAGAGGAGATCTTACACCGGAGAGTAATCGGACAAAATGAAGCAATTGATTCGATCTCTAAAGCAGTTCGTAGGGCGCGAGCGGGTTTAAAAGATCCGAAAAGGCCGGTAGGCTCCTTTATCTTCCTTGGTCCTACCGGGGTAGGTAAAACTGAGCTGGCCAGGGCATTAGCCGAAGCCCTCTTTGGGGATGAGAATGCGATGATCCGGATTGATATGTCCGAGTATATGGAAAGACACACGGTCTCGCGGCTGGTCGGAGCGCCTCCTGGTTACGTAGGTTTTGATGAAGGCGGACAGCTTACCGAAAAAATACGGCGTAAGCCATATAGTGTAATTCTCCTGGACGAAGTGGAAAAAGCTCATCCAGAAGTCTTTAATATCCTTCTTCAGGTTTTAGAAGATGGACGCCTGACCGATGCGCAAGGCAGAACCGTTGATTTTAAAAATACCGTGGTGATTATGACCTCAAACGTGGGGGCTAACCTGATTGAACGTTCGGGAAATATTGGTTTTCAGGTAAGAGATGAAGGGGAAAACGAAGTTGTGGATTATGAACGGATGAAAGAGCGTGTGCTTGACGAGTTAAAGAGAACTTTCCGTCCCGAATTTTTGAATAGAATTGATGATATTATTGTCTTCCATCCCTTAAACAGAGATCAATTGCAGGCGATTATTGATTTAATGTTAAAAAATCTCCGGACTCAATTAAAGGAACAAGGGTTTCAACTTGAGATTACGCCGGCAGCAAAAGACAAAATTTATCACGAAGGCTATGATCCGTTGTATGGCGCCCGTCCGTTACGCCGGGCGATTCAGAGGCTGGTTGAGAACCCGATGGCCGACGAGATTCTTCGGGGGACCTTCGAGGAAGGTGATCTTATTACCGTAACTGTCCAGGATGATCAGGTCAGATTCGAAAAAAGCAGAGATAAAACCAGTAGTTTAGCTTAAGTTAACTAAGCGTAAAGTCGAAAAAATCCTTCCCACGGGGGGAGGATTTTTTGTTAATGTTAAGAATATTTAAGATAAACCCAGCAATCCGGGGAAATTTTAAATAATTCCCGCCTCAGCTTTGCTACGGCGGATGAAAAAGCGAAAATATCGATTTCTCATGGAACTGCTTACGCCACAATGGGAGAAAAATGCCGAGCATCGAGAAAGGGGCAAAAATGGGCAAAGGAATACTTTTTAGCTGTCAAAATTGCGGATATGAATCCCCTAAATGGCTAGGAAGGTGTCCATCCTGCTCAGAATGGAATAGCTTTCAGCAAATTAAGGAAGAGAAACAGACAAGTGGCGCCGAGCAATTTAAACTAAAAAGCGCTTCTGTTCCCCTTAACTTTCAGCCTTTAGAGCATAGTAGTGAACAGCGCTTGCTAATCGGTCGTCCTGAATTGGATCGCCTGTTTGGAGGAGGGTTAGTCCCTGGTTCGCTCATTCTCTTAGGGGGAGAACCCGGGGCGGGTAAATCTACGCTTTTACTCCAGATCGCCAGTCAACTGGCGGAGGAATTCGGGAAGGCGCTTTATGTTAGCGCCGAAGAATCTTTAAGCCAAATAAAATTAAGGGCAGAACGTTTAGGGCTTGTCTCTTCCGAACTCTTTATCCTTCAGGAGGATGAAATAGAAACTGTGCTAGCCGAGGCAGAAAGAATTAAGCCGGTAGCGGTAGTGATTGACTCAGTACAAACACTAAAAAGGGCAAACAACCCCAGTTTTCCCGGAAGTCCGGCTCAAATTCGAGAAGTAGTTCAAGCTGTTATGGGATTAGCCAAAGGGAGAGGTATGATCTGCTTTTTAGTGGGACATATTACCAAAAGCGGACTATTGGCCGGACCGAAACTAATTGAGCATATGGTTGATGTGGTCCTTTATTTTGAGGGAGATCGACGTTTTCCTTACCGGGTTTTAAGAGTGGCAAAGAATCGTTTTGGTTCTACCCAGGAGATTGCTCTCTTAAGCTTAGGCGAGAAAGGGTTAACTCCTGTTCAGAACCCATCAGCCTTTTTGCTCTCAGAACGCCGTCCTGATCAGAGTGGCACAGTAGTTACCCCAATTGTTGAAGGTAGTCTTCCTTTACTGGTAGAGATTCAGGCCTTAGTGACCGCAGGGAACCCGGGTAATCCTCGTCGTCTTGTCTCCGGACTTGACAATCAGAGGGTGGCGATGGTGCTGGCGGTATTAGAAAGAAGAGGAGGACTGCCTCTGTCCAGTCGGGAGGTTTATGTCTCAGTAATTGGTGGCATAAGAACCGAAGAACCGGCTTGTGACTTGGCGGTGGCTTTGGCAGTAGCTTCCAGTTTTTACGATCTTCCTCTTCCTCAAAATTTAGCCGCTTTTGGCGAGATTGGTCTGACCGGAGAAGTGAGGAGAGTGGGTGGAGGGCAAAGGAGACTGGAAGAAGCAAAGAATCATGGCTTTCATCAACTACTGCTCCCCAAAGGGTTGTTAGAGGAAGTGGAAGTAGGAACTGAAATGAGGGTCCAAGGGATCGACAGTATTCAAGAGATGTTAGCGAGTCTTACTAAAAAAGAGGGGGTGTAAAGTTGGCTGAGGATGAATCCGGGATCTTGAAAATTTTACAAATGGTTGCTCCTGGAACAGTATTATATGAAGGACTGGAAAACATTCTGCGAGCCAGAACAGGAGCGTTAATTGTGATTGGTGACACTGATAAGGTGATGAAAGTCGTAGATGGGGGTTACCACATTAATGCGGATCTAAACCCTGCCAGCCTTTATGAGTTAGCAAAGATGGATGGGGCGATTATCTTAAGTAGTGACGCCAAAAAAATATTATTAGCAAATACCCATTTAACACCAGACTCGATCATTCCTACTCGGGAAACCGGGTCCCGACATAGAACGGCAGAACGGGTGGCGATCCAAACAGGGGAATTAGTAATTGCCATCTCTCAACGACGGAACCTGATCACCCTCTTTAAGGGAAATGAACGTCATGTCTTACGAGATGTGGGCACTATTTTGGCAAAAGCAAATCAAGCTTTACAAACTTTAGAAAAATATAAAAGTGTTCTTGATCAAGCGCTGGTAAACTTAAGCGCTTTAGAATTTGAGGATCTCGTTACCTTAACGGAGGTCTGTACAGTAGTGCAACGAACGGCCATGGTCTCTCGGATCGCCAAAGAAATTGAACAATACGTTTATGAGCTAGGAAACGAAGGCCGTTTAGTAAATATGCAGTTGGAAGAATTGATGTTTGATACAGAAGCCGAAGGGCTGCTGGTCTTAAAAGATTACCTTTTAAACTACGATAACTTAGAGAAGGTCCAAGAAGAATTATCATCATGGACTTACGAAGAATTACTGGATTTACTGGCGGTGTGTAAAATAATTGGGTATTCTCCCCAATCTCTAGATGTGGCGGTGACACCAAGGGGATACCGGATTCTGAAAAAAATCCCTAAACTTCCTTTACCGGTTATTGAAAATCTAGTTCGTCGCTTTGAAGATTTGCAAAATATAGTAGGGGCTTCCATTGAAGAGTTAGATGAAGTAGAAGGTATTGGGGAAGTAAGAGCTAAATCGATCAAAGATGGGTTACGTCGTCTGCGGGAACAGGTCTTATTGGATAGACATATTTAAGGGAATTGTCTAATTACCTTAAGCATACTATTTGGGCGCAATTATAGTTGTTTATCAAAGGCTATCAGTATCTTGTGGCCAAATGTTAAACAATCGAACTATAAATTCTTAAATTTCGAAAGAACAGCCAATTACCAGCTAATATTTTGGTTTTGAATAAAAAAATCCTTGACTTTGCTGTTACAATCTGCTAAAATTTATGTTTTCATATAATTTGACATAACCCCTGGTTTCGTGTTATAATATTTATTGTTGAATCTTTATCTTTGGAGGTAGCTTAATGTTTAATGTTGGAGACAGGATAGTATATCCGATGCACGGGGCCGGGGTAATTGAGGGGATCGAGCAGAAAAACCTATCAGGGATCCCTGAAGATTATTATATTATCAAGCTCACCAGCGGTGAGATGAAGGTGATGATTCCTGTTTGCAACAAGGATCTTGTGGGCTTAAGAGAAATTATCAGTAAGGATGAGGTAAGCAAAGTCTTGGAGGTTCTAAAGAATCGAGAAACGGAAATGTCCGCAAATTGGAACCGTCGTTATCGGGCCAACCTGGAAAAAATTAAAACCGGTAGTATTTACTATGTAGCCGAGGTCGTTAGTGGCCTTACGATTAGGGATAAAGAAAAAGGTCTCTCTACTGGGGAAAGAAAAATGTTAGAAAATGCCAAACAGATCCTTCTCAGCGAATTAGCCCTTGCCCAAAACATGGATGAACAGCAAGTTCAGACAATAGTTGAGGGGTGCCTCAATTAACGCCAGGCTCCTGGCGTTTTTTTTAGAAAAAACCACCTGTTAATCTTTACCAATCTCACCTTTCGCACCTTTTTAACAAAGGTCAAGCTAAAATTAGTTTCTACAAACCGGATGCTAAATAAAAGCCCAGCTAAAGATAAGGGGTGCGAAAGGTGAGATCATTCTCCGTCAACTGGAAACATCTTGAAGTTAGTCGCTTTACCTGGCTCTATTTTATTTATCCTTATGTCTGCGGGAGGGAGTGGCAGCGAGAATGATTTGCTGGTTGCTTGTTGCCCAAGGTCAGCCAAGATAGGGCCAAGTGGGGTTCCCCCATAATCGTTTTAAGGGATATTATTTAATATTCTGGATAAATTAAGGAGAAAGGAGGTGCCCTTAAGATGTTTATAAAAATACTGACAGTTTTATTTGGTTTATCTACCGGTTTTGCTTGCTATTATCTGCTGTTTTCCTTTTTCCCCCAACTACACTGGCTTTTAATTTCCACCTTAACATTACTGGGTCTCGTTCTCGGCTATTTGTTAGGTAATGCCCTGTTGAATTTTTTATGGACTAAAATTGAGGAAAGTTTCCAAAAAATCACTGTTCCGGAACTAATTATTGGTGGTCTTGGCATGCTTTTTGGGTTGATCCTTTCCGGGTTAAGCGTCGTGGCTATGCCCATCCACAACTTACCGGGTCCTCTTGGGAATCTTTTAGCTTTGATGATCATTCTGATTATTACTGGAATAACCACCCAAGTTACCCATAGAAAAAAAGAAGAGATTCTAAATTACTTAGGCACTTTACCCAAAAACCCAGAAAAAGGGGGAGTGAAAGGAAGAAGTCCGGGCGGAAGATCACCATATAAGGTTCTTGATACCAGTAGCATTATTGACGGTCGGATCATGGATGTTTCTCAGACTGAATTTTTAGAAGGTATATTCGTGGTGCCTGGTTTTGTGGTAGCAGAATTACAAAGAATCGCAGATTCCTCGGATTCTCTGAAACGTAACCGGGGACGGAGGGGACTTGATATCCTCAACAAGATGCAGAAGGATACTGCTCTTTCTATTCGTATTTATGATCAGGATTTTGAAGATCTTTCAGATGTCGATACTAAAATAGTACGTTTAGCCAAAGTATTGGATGCCAAAGTAATTACTAACGACTATAATCTAAACAAGGTAGCAGAATTATATGGGGTGCCAGTCTTGAACATTAACGAACTGGCTAACGCAATTAAACCTATTGTTTTACCGGGAGAGGAAGTCACCGTTCAGGTGATTAAAGACGGTAAAGAATTTGGACAAGGAATAGCCTACCTTGAAGATGGGACCATGATTGTAGTTGATGGTGGGCGGCAATTCATTGGCGATGAAATCATGGTAACAGTTACCAGTGTGCTCCAAACAGCAGCAGGTCGGATGATTTTTGCTAAACCCAAAGAGGCGTATGTGGCTCGAGCCTCATCCTTATCTTAATCTGGAATTATATGTTAGTTACATAACTTAAAACAAGTCAAAGGCGGGATTTATCCCGCCTTTATAATTTAAATTATAATCTTTCTGCAATTGTATTAATAACCAAATTTATTAATTTATTTGCTTTGCCCGCATCAGGTGAGATTTAGATTATTAACTTTTACTCTAAAAGAGTCGATAAAATAAAGAAAGTTTGCTTTTTGTAAGCAAACAGTTGGCAATTATTGGCGGTGAAGAAGAATGAACGGGTTACTAAATTGGCAAGCAGTAGCTATTATCCCAGCAGCCGGCTCGGGACGACGAATGAGGGTAAACGGCAATCAGGAAAAACAGAAACTGATGTTGGTTTTAGAAGGTGAAACCATCTTTCTCCGGAGTATTAAGGCGCTTGACATTCCGGAAATAGAAGCCTTTTTTATTCCGGTCGCTGCAGCCGAGCGAAGAGAATTTAGCAGACAGATTAAAGAAAGCTTTCCTAACAGGGAAGTATATCTATGTGCCGGGGGAAAAGAAAGACAAGATTCTATTTACTCAGCTTTGGTCTTAGTTGGCGCTTGGCAAGGGTGGCGGGTTCCGGAGGAACGACGCCTAATCCTGATCCATGATGCTGCCCGCCCCCTGATCGAAAAAGACTTAATCCAAGAGGCTCTTTCTGTGGCCAGCCAAACAGGGGCAGCTGGGGTAGGGGTTCCGGTCAAGGATACAATCAAAATTGTGGGAAGGGATCGAGTGATCACTGCCACCCCTGAACGGAGTAACCTCTGGGCGATCCAGACCCCACAAGTTTTTACTTGGCCGGTCCTCTGGACTGCCTATTCAACAGCCAAAGTTGAGGGAGAAACTGGCACAGATGATGCGTCCTTGGTAGAAAGAACAGGTTGGCCCGTACAGATGGTGACTGGTTCCTATCGGAATATCAAAATTACGACTCCGGAAGATTTAATCATGGCCCAGGCCCTACTTAGGAGCAGTTCGTCTCAACCACCTCTTGGCCGAAACAAAATTAATAAATTAGAAGTTGATGTAGAGCGACAAACTTCGAAGTGTTTTCAAAGCAAGGAGGAAAAAACAATGCTTCGTGTCGGACAAGGGTTTGATGTCCATAAACTGGTTTCTGGTCGTCGCTTAGTGCTGGGAGGAGTGGAAATCCCATCAGAGCTGGGACTGGAAGGCCACTCTGATGCTGATGCGCTTATTCATGCGGTCATTGATGCTTTATTAGGAGCAACCGGAGAGGGGGATATTGGGGAGCTCTTTCCCGATACTGATCCGGTCTATCAAGGCATCGACAGCCAGCTTTTATTAAGGAAAGTTATGGATAGGTTGAAAGGAGCCGGTGTTAAGCCGATTAACATCGATGCGACAGTGATCGCTCAATATCCAAAGATTGCTCCCTATCGCCAGGAGATGAGAGAAAATTTAGCTACGCTCCTGGGTCTTTCTTTAAAAGAAATTAACATTAAGGCTACGACTACCGAAAAGTTGGGCTTTACCGGAAGAAAAGAAGGAATTGCCGTCCAAGTGGTAGCTTTAGTACAACTCTCCTCATCTTGCTCTTTGGTATAATTTATGGTATTATGTGTATAAATTAAGAGGGGTGCTCTGGACGAGCTGAGATTATACCCTTAGAACCTGATCCGGGTAATGCCGGCGTAGGGAAGTGAATCTTGTGATCCCCTTTCCGGGGATTTTTCTTTAATCGGCTTTCGTCTGGGGCACGACCGCAAAGGAGGAGTTTCTATTGAAAAACAAAAAGGTCTTTCTATTATTGGTTTTGTTCCTAACGGTGAGCGGTTGCCTACGAAAAGAGGAGAAGCCGCTGACGGTTTATACCTATTCTAGTTTTCCGACTGCTTTGATTGAGAAGATAACCGCTCACTTTCAACAAGAACACCGGGTAAAGGTAGAATTTAAATCGTTTTCCAACACCGGTCCCCTGCTCAACCAGTTAGTTCAAGAGAAAAAAAGTCCTCAGGCTGATGTGGTTATTGGCTTGGATAATAACTATTTACCCAAAGCTTTAGCTTTAGAAGTACTGCAGCCCTATAAGCCACAAGAGGTGGAAAAGCTCAGGAAAGATTTAATTTTTGACCCTCAATTTAACTTAACCCCCTTTGATTATGGGTACATTGTTTTCAACTATGATAGTGAACGCTTACAACAAGTGCCAACTACCCACCGGGATCTGCTGGCTCCTGATTACAAGGGGTTGATTGTGGTAGAGAATCCCTTAACCTCCTCTCCCGGGCAGATCTTTTTGCTAACGACGATCTCTCTCTTTGGGGAAGAGGGTTATCTGGATTACTGGCGAGCCTTAAAGGAAAATCTCCTCACCATTACTCCGAGTTGGGATGAGGCTTACGGGATCTTTACCAGTGGTGAGGCGCCGATGGTGCTTTCCTATGGAGCCAGCCCGGTCTATCACCTGGTATATGATCAGACAGAAAGGTATAAAGCCTTAGTTCTTGATGAAGGAGCTTATGCGCAGATTGAAGGGGTAGGCATTATTAAAAATACCGATAATCTAAAAAATGCTCGGCTGTTGGTGGATTATGTCCTATCCGAAGCTTTTCAGAGTTTAATCCCGGAGACGCAGTTTATGTATCCGGTGCGGACTGATTTAGAATTACCGGAGAGTTTCCGCGTAGCCGCTCAGACCGAGAAGCTCTTTAATCTACCACCTGAGAAAGTCGAAGCCAACTTGGACCGCTGGTTGGCGGAATGGGAACAAGCGCTCAACGAATGAACTTTCTCCGTAGAAGAAGCGAAAGGGAGGAGAGTATGAATACCAATAAGCAGAGACCGTTCTTATTTTTTGTGCTGGTTAGTCTCTTCTACCTTCCGGTTTTATCCGTGTTAAGTAGGGCGTTCCTGCGCAAGAACGCCTTGACGGAGATCCTGAGTTTTTTAGGGTCTGATTTATTTATCAAAGTTTTGACCTTCACCACTAAACAGGCCCTATTAAGCGCCCTCTTCAGTTTATTCCTTGCTTTACCGGGCGCTTATTTTTTTGGCAGATATCATTTTCCGGGAAAACGTCTACTCCGTAGTATAATGGTGCTCCCGTTTATGCTTCCTGGGATTCTTGCCGTCCTTAGCATGGTAGTTTTTTATGGTCGTAATGGAGCTTTTAACCAGCTGTTGTCCCAACTTTTCCCTGGGAAAAAGTTGGCCTTCTCTGGATTGTATGGTTTTAAGGGAATCGTCTTAACCCATGTTTTTTATAACTTCTCGTTTTGTCTGCGGATGCTTGGCGAACGCTGGGAGCGGCTTAGTCCAAAGCTTGAGGAGGCTTCCATTACATTAGGGGCGGGGAAGTTGGAGACTTGGTGGCGGGTCACCTTTCCCCTCCTCTTGCCGACTATTGGTTATCTTTTTACCTTAGTATTTCTTTACTCCTTCCTCAGTTTTACGGTGGTTTTGGTCTTGGGAGGGTATTTATACCAAACCTTTGAAGTATTAATTTATATTGAATATAATCATAAACTTAATTTTGACCGCGCCAGTCTGTTGGCTACTTGCCAACTGTTATTACTGGCCGGGGTATTATCACTGCAAAGCTGGACGGGAAGGATCGCCCAACGTCAAACCGGGGTGGCCAGTCCCTTACCGACTTTGAAACTGAAAAAGCAACCACAAGCTGTTCTTTTCTTCCTCTTATATCTGGCGCTAGCGTTAATTTTCTTTATCCTACCGGTCCTGTTAGTGTTAATTCGTTCTTTTAAAAGTCGTGGTCTGCCGACGGGCGCTTGGACTATTAACAACTACCGCCTCCTGCTGGGGGAGGGTTTTAGATTTGCGGCTGGAAAACGGTTGGTTACGGTGTTATTAACTAGTGTTACACTCTCTGGAACAGTGGCCTTGATAACGCTAGTCCTGGCTTATCTGTTAGCAAGAAAACGAAGAAGGTTGCGATGGGATACCTTCGACCTCTGGCTACAGTTACCAATGGGTATATCTTTTCTCACCTTTTCCTTTGGCTTGATGAACCTTACTGGTCGGTTCCTACCTTCATCGGTTTTAGTCCTTTGGGCGCAGATCTTTTTAGCTTTTCCTTTGGTTTATTCCATCCTGCGAACGGCCCGACGAGAGATGGGGGAGGAACTGCTCGAGGCTGCCGGGTTGTTAGGGGCTTCCGGCTATGAGCTTTTTATGACTGTAGAATTACCTCTCATGAGGAAAGCCCTGGGCAGCGCTTTCGCCTATGGAATAGCGCTCTCTTTAGGGGATCTGGCCGCAGTATTAACGTTGGGACAGGGGAAACTGGTTACCCTTTCGGTAGCGGTCTATCGTTTAATTGGACATTATCATTTTCCTCTGGCCACTGCTTTGGGAACAGTCTTTATCCTGTTATCAGTATTACTTTTTTCTCTAATCGAGGGGGGTAATTGTTACCTCAAGGAATTGCCATAATAATGTACAATTCATATGGGAGAACAAGATGAAAAAGAACTTTTTACAGATTGATGTGGAAAAGAACTACCCTGGTTTTCAAATTCAAGCAGATTTAACTGTAGGGGAAGGGGAGTTTTTTTCTCTGGTTGGTCCCAGCGGTTGCGGAAAAACCACGCTTCTCCGCTTAATCTCTGGTTTAGAACGTCCGGATCGCGGGAGGATTATCTTAGCGGGCTCTGATCTGACTGCTGTTTCCCCGGTGGAGAGAAGGATCGGTTTTGTCTTTCAAGATTATGCCCTCTTCCCTCACTTGACGGTAACGGGAAATATTGAATATGGTTTAAGGGTGAAGCGCCTTCCCGGCAGTCAGCGGAGCGCCAGAGTCAAGGAACTGCTGGCGCTTTTCGAACTTGAGGAGTTGAGGAAGAGGAGTATCCAGGAGCTGTCCGGCGGAGAACGTCAACGGGTCGCGCTTGCCCGGGCGTTAGCTCCGGAACCCTTTCTGCTTTTGTTGGATGAGCCTTTCTCAGCTTTAGATTATGGGTTGAGACGGCGTTTACGCCGGGAACTCCGGGATCTACAGGAAAGATTGGGATTTACCACCATCTTCGTCACACACCAGCAAGAAGAGGCCCTTTCCCTTTCAGAACGGCTGGCAGTAATGAACAACGGACGCATTATCCAGATGGGGACAGCGGTCGAAGTATATAATAACCCTGCTCATCCTTTTGTCGCCAAATTTTTAGGCGATGCTAACTTAATCCCTTGTCACGTAGAAACGACTGCCGGAAAGTTAACAATCAACCCACAAGCTGGCCACAGTTTTCTCCATCCTGCCACTCGGGGAGAAGAACCAGGAACATATCTCTTAATGATCAGACCAGAAGATTTAGTCATCACTTCCGGGGAGGCAATTTTTGAAGGACAGCTGATCACCCTGGAGTATCTGGGTTATGGTTATTATTTAGAAGTTAAAATCGCCAAGGAATTAGTGTTAAAAATAAACGTTAGTAAAGAACAACAAGGTCTGCACAAAGGACAGTTCCTTAAACTTACTCCCAAAAAGGGAAAAATTAAACTAATCCCCATAAACTCCTAACTCAACTCATAAGATATAGTAAGACGTTGACACTGGATAAAAGTTAAATTTCACTTCATGTATGCTTTTTTTGGTTCACTATATATTGTGGTTAAATAGAAGCCTAAGTAATTATGCAATTTTCTCAGATTATAAAAATTATAAGAATTTATAGAGGAAATTGCAAGTCAAATGCCAAATTAACTAAATAGTCGTCAACATTAACCTCCACTTAAGCTAATCGCGTTGTTGCTTTAATTTGAGGTCACGACAGAATATATAGTGTGTTGCTTGTAAGTCGTTCATCTGGCTACCATCTAGTAACAAAACATGAGCCGGATGAATCGACAAGCATCTAAGGCATTCTTTAAACAGGCTATCAATATATGGTGGCGTGATAGTTGAATCTGGAAATAACGCAATTAGCCCTGCTTGGCCAAAAGGTTAACATAGTTGATTGGTAAGCGATGAGCAACGAGTTACGAGGGGGGAGCAGATTGTTAGAAAAGATAGACTTAAACGGGACATGGGAATTGCACCCGGTCGCGGAGTTTAGTAGTCTATGGTCGAGTGAGGCGGCGCCTAAAGAAGGCTGGGTGACACAGGAGATTCCTGCTCAGTGGCAGGAGAGCGGCTCTTTTCCCAACTATGCCGGAAAAATGGTCTACCGTAAAAGTTTTGCTTTTTCACCGAAGTCAGATCGGGTTTATCGCCTCGAGATTGGTGGGATCTTCTACAAGTATCGCGTTTACCTTAATAACTATGCTTTAGGTGGGAGGGAGGGCTATTTTTATCCTACTCATTTTAATATAACCCCTTATCTGAGAGAAAATAATCTTTTAATTCTGGAAGTAGAATCACCGGAGGCTGAAGAATCAAGCGCCATGTTGACCGGAGTCTTCTCCGGCCACCCGGCCTTTCCGGAAAACTATAACCCCGGCGGTATCTGGCAACCGATTCGGATTTTAAGTAGCGGTCCGGCATTGATCGAGAGTTGGAACCTGAGAACTGATCAACTGAATGGTAATGAAGCCATCCTTACCTTGACCATGGAGATTTACTCCACATTAGCCACTGAAATTGTTGTTAAGTTTAGATTAAGTCCTGGTAATTTTAAGGGAGCAGAGTTTACCCAAGAATATTCTCTTACCGTGCAAAAAGGGGAGAACATCTTTAAACATCAGTTGGAGCTTAAAGGGGTCAAACCTTGGCAGACATGGGATGTGGGTTCGCCTAATCTTTATCGCGTTACCCTGTTACTGGAAGCCAAAGAGGAAACTTGGGACCGGATCGATTCGGTTTTTGGGATTAGAAGCTTTGAGTTAAAAAATCTGATCCCTTACTTAAATGGCGAACGATTATTAATTAAAGGGAGTAATTATCTTCCCCCCGCTTTATTCTTGAGTAAATTGGATCAAGAAGCTTACGGCGCCGAGATCGCGCTCTTAAAAGAGAGTCACCAAAACATGGTCAGATGTTATAAACATATAGAAACCCCAGGGTTTTACCAGGCGATGGATGAAGCAGGCATTTTAGTCTGGCAGGATTTCCCGGTAAACTCCAATTACTCTTTTTCTCACCTTACCGGAGTTTTTCATCAGCTTGAGGAGATGTTTCGCTCTTTAGGAAATCACCCCGCGGTTGTTTTGTGGACGATTTGCAATCAAAGCGGTTACGAAGAGCGTCAGGAGCGGATAAGACCGGTTTTCCGACCTCAACTAGAGAAATTAGCGGCGCGTTTAGGAGAGCTTGATCCTGGTCGACCGGTAATTCCCCTCTCCGGTTCGCAGTCTTTCTTTGCGTCGGCAGATACGGGGTTTAATTTTCAATTTCCAACAGAGATCTTTAAGTTTGACCAGTTTCGTCAAGGCTTAAGAAAACGATTTATTCGCTTTGTTTCCTGGTTTGGGCGGAGCAGTTTTAACCCGGAGGAGCAGGATGAAGACCAACAAATATTAGTCAGGACCGACTATCTCCCGACTTCTTGGAAACAGTGTAAAACTCAGGAAGAATTAAAAGCTCTGAGCCAGCGCGAACAGGGGGAAGCCTTAAGATTTTATATTGATCGGCTCCGGTTCCATAAATATAGACCTACAGGTGGGATGCTCCTATTTTGTTTCCGTGACCTAATTCCTGGGGCCTTCTGGTCAGTCGTTGACTGCCGTGGAACTCCTAAAGAGAGCTTTAAGATGGTCGCCCTTTGTTACCGCCCGGTCTATGTCTTTGCTTTACTACCGAGAGAGTATTATCGCGAGCGGACAGTACTCCAATTTCCCATCTGTTTTAGTAACGATCGCAAAGGGCCCGATCTACCGGTGATCCCTGTCAAGGCGCGTCTGACCGATCCTCGCGGACAACTGGTTTGGAAGGGGCAATGGACGGTTACACCCCTGTCCGATGAGGAAACCAGAGTTTTAGGGGAGGTTTCAGTAATGTTGATGATGAAAGGAGTATATAACCTTAATTTAACCTGGGAGGACAAGGGGGAAAACATCGAGAATATTTATCAAATTAAATCTGAAGAAAGCTAATTGCGTTGTTACCTTAATTTGAGGTCACGACATAATTAGCCCAAATAACTTAGTTGGTTGCTATCAAAATAGTTATTTATAATAATACTCTTGACAAAACTCGGGGTTGCAGTTATATTAGGTAATAAATATTCTTTTATCGAATATATTTAAAGACGATGATGGGGAGGAGTAAACCGGAGCAGGCTAAAGAGAGTCGGCGAGTGGTGCGAGTCCGGCGCTAATGACGGTTGAAGGTCGCCCCGGAGTTGCTGGGTAGAAAGAGGGAGTATACTCAGTCGGTCCTTGCGTTATGAGGAAGTGTTTTGTCGCTAAGACAGAACACTTACTAAGTGTGTTGCCCAGAGGCGGCACAGAAATAGGGTGGTACCGCGGATCTTCCGTCCCTAATGGGAGGAAGATTTTTTTAACCATTTTTCAACAGGTTTCTTACCTAACTTAGAAAATACATCTCGCAGCTCGCAGCTCGTAACTCGTCGCTCGCATGAATGATAGCCTTTGCGAGTAGATCCCAAAATCAGGCAAATACCGCTCATGGCTCGTC